>JAPLDA010000036.1 GCA_026391945.1 Bacteroidota bacterium
GCAAGAAAAGATTTTTCAACATCGGATGAAATCCGGGATGAACTGAACAAACTTGGTTTTGAAATCAAAGACGGGAAAGACGGGACGAGCTGGAGCAAATCATAAAAATATTTCGGATTACGGTTACAGAAAAACAAAAAAATTTACCACGGAGGCACGGAGGACACAGAGGAATGAGTACTCGAAAATATTTTAGAAACGCTTCGTTCAGAATAATAGGCAGCATCATGCATCCTGAAACTAAAACCTCCGTGAACCTCCGCGTTCTCGATGCCTCCGTGGTAAAAAAAATATTTTCCGTTTGCATGATAACTTTGTTGTATGCCTGCTCCTCTTGCAATGAAAACAATCAGAAACAGGAATCCAACGTTAAGAGCCAGGAAACTGTACCGGTTTCCGTTCCGCAGTTCAACGTTAAGAGCCAGGAAACTGTACCGGTTTCCGTTCCGCAGTTCAATGCCGACAGCGCTTATGACTTTGTAAAAACACAATGCGATTTCGGTCCGCGTGTTCCGAATACCAAACAACACGATCGCTGTGCAACATTTCTTTCGGAGAAACTTAAGTCTTATACTCCGAATGTCATCGTACAAACCGCTGTGGTCACCACCTTCGATCACGTAAAACTCAACATCAGCAACATCATCGCATCCTTCAATCCCGAAAACAAAAACAGGATTTTACTTTTTGCCCACTGGGACACGCGCCCATGGGCCGACCAGGATTCTGTGAAACCAAAAGAACCTTTCATGGCCGCTGATGATGCCGGAAGCGGCGTGGCTATTCTATTGGAAGTAGCGCGACAACTTTCCATCAACAAGCAACCGCTGGGAGTTGACATTGCATTTTTTGATGCAGAAGACTGGGGAGCAAAAAACACGACGCCGGAAAACGAAGATTCCTATGCACTCGGAACACAGTACTGGGCGAAAAATCCACACGTACCCGGTTACAACGCAAACTATGGAATCCTCCTCGACATGACTGGAGCACGCAATGCAAAGTTCATGATGGAAGGCAACTCCATGCAATACGCCGGCGGCATCGTGAGAAAAATATGGGATACCGCCAACCGCTCCGGCTTTTCAGATTATTTTATTTACAACCAGGGCGGGTTTATTACGGACGATCATTTGTATGTGAACAGCATCATCCGCATTCCTTCGGTGGATATCATCAACACCTCCGCCGACGGCCACTTCGCTCCGCACTGGCATACACACCGCGACAACATGGATATCATCGACCGGAACACGTTGCGCGCCGTCGGGCAAACTTTGCTGGAAGTGATTTTTCGCGAAACCGGCTCCTGATTCCGGATCAATATTTCTGAAAATCTTACAGGTGTAATGAATCGTTTTTTTCAGCGGTGAAAAAATCATCCTGAATTTTTGTTTGTGCGTATAGGATACAAACAAATTTTTATGAAAAATAATTTTCCCAAACTGCTTTGTTTTCTCCTGATCGTCTGTTCTTCTGTTCCTGTTTGTGAGGCACAGTATGCCACCGGTGTGGGTGTGCATGTCGGCAAATTCTCGACCGGCATCGACATCAAACATTTTTTTGATGCCACCAAAACCATGGGGTACGAAATCTTCGGAGGATTCACACAGGAAGCAAACAGCGGTTACATGGGGAAATTATTTTTTGTAAAACAACTTCCCATTCGCCAGTCACGTTTGCAGGTGCCTACCAAAATTATTTTCGGTGTGGGATCGCATGCCGGTTTTTACAAAGATCCGTATTACAGGATCAAAGACGGGCAGGCTTTGTACTATCCCGTGAATACATTCAGCGTCGGAATTGACGGCATGTTCGGACTTGAATACAATACCCGCAGAATGCCTGTTACCATTGGTGTTGACGCCACACCTTATTATTCGCTTTTGAATCCCGGCCCGTCGTGGATTGATTTCGGAGTAAATGTGCGGTACGTGATCCGCTGAGTTTAAGTCGAACACTTCATACAACTTCCCGCTTTCTACAAGGTGAAACATTTCCCTTTTTAATTGAATGGAAAAATGAATGATCCATTGGTTATTGACCATGGATGATTTACTTTTGTTCCATGCACGATCCCGCTTTTTTCCAGGACATCATGGATTCAGAGTTGAAAAAAATTCAGCTGCACGACACTCCCACCGAGTTATACGATCCCATCCGTTACATGCTTGCACTTGGCGGAAAACGATTACGCCCGTCGCTGGTCTTGATGGGAACAGAACTTTTCGGCGGCCATTACATGGAAGCCATTTCTCCCGCCCTCGGCATTGAAGTGTTTCACAACTTCACGCTCATGCACGACGACATCATGGACAAAGCTCCGTTGCGCCGGTCACAGCCAACCGTACATACCAAGTGGAACCAGGAGATCGCCATCCTCTCCGGCGACACCATGTTTGTGAAATCATGCGAACTCATGATGCAGGTGAAAGACGATGTTCTCCGGAATGTGATGAGCCTCTTTTACAAAACCGCCGTGGAAGTGTGCGAAGGACAGCAGCTCGACATGAATTATGAAACCAAAACACAGGCGACCCTTGAAGAATACATTCACATGATCACCCTGAAGACAGCGGTGCTGGTTGGCTGTTCATTGAAAACCGGCGCCATCATAGCCGGTGCGGATGAACACGATCGTGATCATCTTTATGAATTCGGAAAAAACATCGGAGTGGCTTTTCAACTGCACGACGACATCCTCGATGTATATGGCGACGAACAGAAATTCGGAAAGCAGACCGGCGGCGACATCATCGCCAATAAAAAAACATTTCTCCTGCTGAAAGCACTCGAAGTCGCCGGAACTGAGGAACTGAAGGAATTGAAACGCTGGCTTGCGATGAAAGAATTTGACAAACGGAAAAAAGTGGAAGCCGTAAAAGATATTTTTTCTTCGTTACACGTAAGAAGCGCCGCCGAAAAAAAGATGGATGAACATTTCCAACTCGCCATTCAATCACTCAACCGGGTAAATGTTTCTGAAGAAAGAAAAATGGCACTCCGGATTTTTTCAGAGAAACTGATGGTGAGGGAGTGTTGAGGGGGGAAGTATATAAGCCCGCTGTTTATCGATGACTATTTCCAAAATTTTGAACCCCGCGTTGTCCGCAGCTTTCAAACACCGCTTTACACGAAAGCCAGCTACAACCAGTTGAATAAATTTAATTGCATCTTCCGTTCTTCGAACTAAATTTAAAATGGACTTTCAAAAATTACTCACAGATAAAAGCATCAAGCCAAAAGAAAAAACAGAAGCGCTTAGCCGTTGGTTGCTGACCCATCCCGAAAAAATAAATGACCTTGTTGATTTCGCGGGAACATCCAAAGACCCGGCGAAGGCGACGTGCATTGAAGCCATAGAATTTGCGACTAAGAAGAAACCGGAAATCGCTTCTGCTGCCTGCCTGGATTTTGTTTCAAAATCCTTAACTGAAAAAGCGCCGAGAATAAAATGGGAGTCTGCCAAAGTGATTGGAAATATTGCCCATTTATATCCTGGTAAGTTGGATGAAGCCATCGCCAATTTGCTTGTCAATGCTGAACATGAAGGAACGGTGGTGAGATGGAGTGCCGCTTTTGCATTGGCACAAATCATAAAAATAAAGACAGTACATCATAAAACGCTGGTGCCCGCTGTGGAATCGATCTGCAACAGGGAAGAAAAAAACAGCATCAAAAAAATTTACGCAGTAGCATTAAAGGAAACTGAAGTTGCATGAATGGTTAAGATCCTTGTAATACCATTACTCAATATAAAATAATCCAATCCGCCGAGGCGGAGGTATTATGCCGATAGAGTAGCTGTTATAGGCCAAAAGCCGATAGGCGTATTGGACTATTACAGATACCGTATCGGTATAACCTGCAACATTCAAACTGACAAACCACAAACATGAACAAGCCACTCACCGTCACCAACAGCATCGCCATCAAAGCAACGCCTTCAACGATCTGGGATCTGCTGGTCAATCCCGAACAAACCAAAAAATACATGTTTGGCTGTGCGGCCGTCTCTGACTGGAAACCCGGAAGCCCTTTGCTCTGGATTGGGAAACATGAGGAAAAAGAAATGGTTTTTGTGAAAGGAATGATCCTCGACATTCAACCGGAAAAATTTTTAGCCTACACCACCATCGACCCAAACAATAAAACCATAGAAGACGTGCCGGGAAATTACCTGACCGTGACGTACGAATTAAAAACAGAAAACGGAAAAACCATTCTGACGGCTACACAGGGCGACTATTCAAAAGTGGCTGACGGACTAAACCGCTATAAACATACCGTCGATGGTGGCGGTTGGCAACCCATCCTCGAAGAAATAAAAAAGTTGGCGGAGACAATTTAACAGAACACAAAATCAAAAAATATTTTTCTGGCCCTACTCCCTGATCACCTTGATCCATCCATGGTATTCCTTTTTCTCCGTGGTGAGGATGTAATAATAAGTATCCGATTTTAATTCGGCTGCATCCCAGTCGTTCCGGTAATCATCAGAAACAAACACCAGCATTCCCCATCGATCCCAGATTTTCAATTTGCTCCCGGAAGGAAGATTTTTAATGTAGAAGAAATCATTCTTTCCGGGCGTATTCGGGTACGGTGTGATCACATTCGGAATGCTGAATGCCGTAAAGTCAACAACAAGAAAATCACCGGCCGGCTTGCATCCGCCTGAAGTGACCAGCGTGATGATGATGGAGTCCTGGTTGAAATCCTGCGGACTCGGTGTGTACGTTGCATTCAAAGAAGTGTCAGACGGCGAAAATGTACCCGTTCCTGTAGATGTCCACATTCCTCCTGTTACATTGGAAACAATGGCGATCAACGGAATGACAACTCCTGAAGTGGGACCTCCTGCAATGAGTGTATCATTTCCTGCAAACGCTGTCGGGAACTGGTTCACCGAAATATGAACGGTGTCGGTCAAATTCAAACATGCTCCCGTGGTAGTGAGTGTAATCCATGTTCCTCCGGATGCGGAATCACTGGTTCCCGGAGCATACGTCACCACGAAAGAATTTGTGTTTGGAATAAATGTCCCGTCACCAAATGTACTCCACAACAATCCGCCGGCATTTTGAATCGTCCCGGTGAGATGCGCCGAATCACCGATGCAAAGAACCTGGTCGGGTCCGGCATTCGGAATTCCCGGCGGAACCACTGTGATGGTTAGCGAATCCATTGCACTGCATCCGAAGCCGTTCGAAACGGTAACCGAATACGTGGTGGTGGTTTGCGGATGTACGATGATGCTTGTCGTGGTGTCACCGCCCGGCGACCAGAGATAGATTCCAGTTCCCGTTGCTGCCAAGGTAGCGGAGTCACCGAAGCAAATGGTGTTTTGTGAAGCCGTTAATGTGATCGCAGGGCTGAGTGAAATGTAAACAACGAGTGTCGCTGTATCATCGGCACACGGCGGGCTTGATACAATCATGGAAAGTGTTACATATCCTGTATCCACATTCCCCGGAGAATAAATCGGTGAAACAAGCGTCGTGTCACTGAATGTTCCGGTTCCGGAAGTGATCCACCGGATCGTGTTTGCATTGGTGGTTCCGAAAACAGGAAACGATCCGTTCTGGCAAACCGATGCTGAATCAGGAAGAGCTGTTGCAACAGGATGAGGATTCAGGAGAACAGTGAATGTTGCCGTGTCGCTGGTGCATCCCCACTGGTTGGTTTCAAGAGCGATGAGCGATCCGGTTCCGGCTACTCCCCAGTTCACCGTTGCACTGTCGCTTCCCTGGCCTGATACAAGGGTTCCGCCATTCACACTCCAGTTGTATGTGGAACCGGGTGTTGGAGAAACAGAATACACCTGGATGGTATCGCCTTCACAGAGAACAGGATTTCCAAAAATCATGACCGGAACAGGAACAGGATTAATCATGACCACCATGGATTGCGACAGCCCGTTACATCCTGTTGAATTGGTTTCGATCACTGAAATGAAACCGATACCTGCAGAGCCCCATGTTACACTGATGAAACTTCCGGTCGGACTTCCGATGATGGAACCACCGGTCACCGTCCAGATATACGATGAACCCGCTGTTGATGTAACGGAATAGGAAGTGACACTGTTTGCACAAACCGAATCTGGTCCCAACACCGGCGAAGTAATTGGAACAGGATTGATCCATACGTTCATCGTCTGAATCGCTGATGAGCAGCCGGCTGCATTGGTATCCACCATGGTCACGATTCCCGTTCCGGAATTTCCCCAGTTCACGAGAATGGAATCCGATCCTTGCCCGGAGACTATAATTCCACCGGTCACCGTCCAGTTGAAAAATCCTGTGGCAGGCAAAACCCAGTACACTACGTTGGTGTCGTTCTCACAAACGGTATCACGGCCGACAACCTGTGAAGTGAAAGGAATGGAGTCGGCGATAATCGTAATGGAATCGGTGCTGATACAGGAAACTCCGTTGGTGACCGTTACTGTATACGTGGTGGTCGGGAACGGACTCACGATAATCATCGCTGTTGTTTCTCCTCCCGGTGCCCATAAATAAGAACCGCCGCCGGTGACGACGAGCGTATCACTGTCGCCCATGCAGATTTCATTTCGCGTTGCAGAGATGGCAACTGTTGGCGTGGCCGTAAAATACAATACAACAGCAGCTGTATCATTTGCACAAGGCGGATTGGAAACAACCATCATCAGTGTTACATAACCTGTATCCGAAATTCCCGGATTATATACCGGCGACGCAATCGTGGTATCACTGAACGTTCCGCTTCCTGATGTTGACCAATGAACAATGCCATTGCTTGCTGTTCCCGAAATTGGGAAAGCTGAGTTCTGGCAAACTGATGCTGAATCAGGAATTGCAGAAGCCGTCGGAGCTTGATTGACAACCACAGTCGCCGAATCACTTACGCTGCAACTGTAACTGTTGGTGATGGTAACAACATACGTTGTCGTTACTGATGGGTTGACAATAATTATCGGTGTCACTTCTCCATTCGGACTCCACAAATAATTTCCAATGCCTGTTGCAGTTAACGTATCCACATCACCAGAACAAAGTGAATCGTGTGCAACTGTGATAGTCACAACTGGATTTGGAGAAACGTACAACACCAATTTGGCCGTGTCGTTCGGGCAAGGCGAATTGGAAACGACCATCATCAGTGTTACATAACCCGTATCGCTGATTCCCGGATTGTAAACCGGTGATGCAATGGTGGTATCACTGAATGTTCCGCTGCCTGTTGTCGTCCAATGGATGATGCCATTGTTTGCTGTTCCGAAAACCGGAAACGAATTTCCTTCACACACCGACGCTGAATCAGGAGCGACGGATGCAGACGGAGTTGGATTAACAACGACCGTTGCTGAATCGCTCACACTGCAACTGTAATTATTGGTAACAGTCACGACATAAGTAGTTGTTGAAATTGGGCTGACGACAATTACCGGTGTGACTTCTCCATTCGGGTTCCACAAATAATTTCCGATGCCTGTTGCAGTTAACGTATCCACATCACCAGAACAAAGTGAATCGTGTGCAACCGTAATGGTCACAACTGGATTTGGAGAAACGTACAACACCAGTGTGGCAGTATCATTCGGGCATACTGAATTGGAAACAACCATCATCAGCGTTACATAACCGGTGTCTGTAATTCCAGGATTGTAAACCGGCGATGCAATCGTTGTATCACTGAAAGTTCCGCTGCCTGTTGTCATCCAATGGATGATGCCATTATTTGCTGTTCCGGAAACCGGAAACGAATTTCCTTCACACACCGATGCTGAATCCGGAGCGACGGATGCTGACGGAGTTGGATTAACAACGACCGTTGCTGAATCGCTCACACTGCAACTGTAATTATTGGTAACAGTCACGACATAAGTAGTTGTTGAAATTGGGCTGACGACAATTACCGGTGTGACTTCTCC
>JAPLDA010000055.1 GCA_026391945.1 Bacteroidota bacterium
ACGAAATCAGAAGTGAATACAAAACGGAAAATCACATTCGGGCCGGTGATGTTCGCCGGCAAACGAAGATAGGTTGATTGCACCCAGCCGGGAACTCCCGGTACACTTGATGAAGAGCCGTCCCATCCCGGAAGATTGGTTGAAAGCAAGGTCAGGTTGTCATACCAGTTCACAGCTCCCGTGTCGTTGGCAGTTCCAAGTACGTTCCACGTAAGGCCGGCGTTGGTGGAATAATCCAAACGCATTCCATCGTAATTCGGTTCTGTATTCCTGTTTTGCCAGAACGACAAACGAGCATTGGTAATTCCGGTTAAATTAAAAAGTGGAGACACCAGGCAACTGATCGCATTGTCCATGTATCCTGATGCTAAGTTAATATCCCAGCACGATGGCGATGAATAAGCACCGGTGGTGTTTCCAAATGCGGGAGTTCCATGTTGCCAGTTCGTTCCGATCGTCATCGAACTGTCGTACCATGCAACCATTCCCGTGTCAAAATTATCGGTGTAGGGTAACGTAAACCGCAGGGTGCCATGGATGGTTTTACAAACGGTATCGTTCGTATGGTTAGCGTCGCCGGTTAATCCCGTCCATGCACACAGCGAAGATGAGCCTGCCGGAACAGTAAGTGTTGCACTGAACGTCAACGTATCAAAATCACCGGCCTGGATGGTGCCGCTGAAATTTTGAGTCACCACGCTTCCGGAATTCAGACGATAGGAGACCGGGAAATTTGTTGACGATGCTGAGCCGAAATTATAAATGACCACTTTCACCGAATCAGTGGAATTGGATGGAGTAGAATATCCCGGCTGCAGAACGGAAGCGACTCCCACATCATTCGGCGGCGGAATGGTGAGCGAGAAATCATCAATGGAAATACCATCTCTTACAACGGAACCATCGGAAGTAAATACAAACCGGAACCGGACATTTGTGCCTGTAATTACAGGAGGCAAATGCAGGTAGGTGGATTGTATCCAGCCCGGAATCCCCGGACTGCTTAATGAAATGCTGTCCCATGCAGGCAGGCTGGATGAATTGATGGTGGATTTGTTGTACCAGTTAATCGCATTGATGTCATTCATCGTTCCAAGCACAGTCCAGGTATTTCCTACATTGATGGAATACTCCAGCCTCGTTCCATCCCAGGCATTTTCTGTATTCCTGTTTTGCCAGAATGATAACCGCACATTTGCCATGCCGGTAAAATCAAACAAAGGTGAAACCAGGTAACTCGATGCATTGTTGTTATAAGCCGAAGTGAGATTGATATCCCAGCAGGATGGAGAAGAATGGGATCCTGTAGTTTGTCCGAAAGCCGGTGTTCCATGTTGCCAGTTTGTTCCGGCACCACCGGAACTGTCTATCCATACGACAGCGCTGGTATCAAAATGATCGGTATAAGGAAGGGTGAATCGTGGAATTCCGGTGTTGGTTCTGCATGTGGTATCATTCGAATGATCTCCATCGCCGGTCAGGGAAGTAAAAGAACAGATGCTGTAAACTCCTGAAGGTACCTGGAAGGTAGTTGCAAAAGTAAAATTGGTAACTGCATTAAAAGGAAGCGTACCGTTCCATGTTTCAATGGCTGTTGTGATTCCGTTCAGCTTATAACCAACCTGGATGCTGTTCAACGTAGTGAATCCATAATTTTGTAATGTAACCTGCACAGCAGCATTGGTTCCGGCAACACTTGAATTCCCCGGCTGTACGATGACACTCACGCCGGCATCCGAAGGAGAAATTCCAAATGAATACATGCACGTTGTATCATTGGGATGAACAGAATCTCCCGGAAGGGAAGTGTAGGAACAGAGGCTGAAAGTTCCGGCAGGCACCGTGAACAAGGAAGAAAAAAACAACGTGTCTGAAGAGCCGGAAAGTATGGTACCAGTAAACAACTGGGTAACCGCCGGTCCCCCGTTGACAGAATAACTGACGTTAAAATTAGAAATCGCCTGTGATCCGAAATTGGAAATGACCACCACTACCGAATCATTGGATCCTGAATTGGAAGAGGCTCCCGGTTGTAAAATTGCAGTTACACCGGCATCCTGCATTGGAGGAAGAGTAATGGAAAAATCATCGATTGAAAATCCATCCTGGTTAATGCTTGGATCGGAAGTAAATACAAACCTGAACTGCACCGGGCCAGCCACGTTATTAAAAGCGCTCAGTTTATATTTGGATTGAATCCATCCCGGCGAAGTGCTATCCCATGCTGCTGTATTCGATGAATTGATATTTGCTCTCGTGTACCAATTCGTTCCAAGTGGGTCATGATATGTTCCAAGTACCTGCCATGTAATTCCATTAGTCGTATATTCCATTCGTGTTCCGTCCCAGCCACTTTCGCAACGGTGATTTCTCCAGAAAGATAATGTAGCATTTACAACACCAATGAAATTAAAAACAGGTGAAGTGAGTGTTGTGATGGTGTTATCCAAATATCCGGTAGCAAGGTCGATGTCCCATGCATTGGGATTGGAATGTGCAGAGTTCGTAACTCCGAATGCAGGAGTTCCCAGTTGCCAGCTGCTTCCCGCAGCAGTCGCGGAAGTCCACAAGCCTGTGTTCACATCAAAATTATCTGTATAAGGAAATGTGATTCCTGATGAAGCTATAAAAGTATTACAGCCGGCAACGGGAAGAGTTGCTGCATTCCCCCACGGATCGGATGCCGTCACATAATAACAAATGGTATCACCGCTGCTCACCGCCGGGATTCCGCCCTGCCAGATGTTTCCTGTAACAAGATTCATCGTGACCGGATTCAGTGAGCCTCCGTTGATGGTGTAATACAACGTAGCGGAACTCACGCCTGAAGCATCAAGGATGGTATCCGTTACCGGGAACGGCCCGAGTGAATAAATGGTTCCCTGCAAAACCGGAGGAGCCCATTTGATGACAGGAGGAATCAGTTCATGAGGTGCAACGGTGACTTGTACATGGTCGATGAGCCAGCCATAGTTTTTTGAGTTTCCATTTCCATTCCCATCGGTAATCCGGAAACGCACTTTCACCAGTGAAGTATTGGCTGCGAGTGATGAGATGTCAAACAATTCGGTTCTCCACCAGGAATTTGCCGGCGTTGCCGTATCACTTGCCGCATTCCATCCGTTCGAACCGTACGAGAAAGAAGAGAAGTAATGGAAGGATGGGAAAAAAGTTGAGGCGCCAAGGTAATGGCTGCTGTCGAGCGTGTGCCACGTAGTGCCGTTGTCGTTGGAAACTTCCACATATCCTTTATCGGCGAAATTGATTTTGCAGATCTGGTCGAAAGAAAGTAAGACAAAAAAACTTCCTGTCGTGTTGAATGCGATGGAAGTGAGGTTGGCTGTTCCTCCGACAGCCACCGTATCGCGGATGGAATAATTTCCATCGGTGTGATAATTCGCATCCTGGAACCACGCCGGCGTTCCGCTGGAAGACATGCTGTCCACCGTTTCAAAGTCTTCGTGGAAGACGACGGTCTGGGCTTTCCCCGGAATGGAAAATAAAAAATACAGAATGGTGGCGGCGAAGAGTAGTTTTCTTTTCATGTTAATGATGGTTTGGCTGGAATGTAAAGTTAAAAGAGATTTTTACTAAATAATCCACAACTGGTTTTCTCTTGGCATGCAATCAGGTTATTATAATTTTTACTTGCAAAGAATCACCTTCCTTATTTCAGTTTCCGAACCCGTTACAACTTTTACAAAATAAATTCCGCTCGGTTCGGATGAGAGGTCAATCGTTGTGACGCCGGATTTGTTTCCTGAATTTTTCC
Source organism: Bacteroidota bacterium (assembly GCA_026391945.1). Classification (GTDB taxonomy): domain Bacteria; phylum Bacteroidota; class Bacteroidia; order AKYH767-A; family 2013-40CM-41-45; genus JAPLDA01. The sequence goes on from JAPLDA010000055.1 coordinate 3,773, forward strand.
AGGTTTCGTTTCCATAAACATCAGAAACTGTAATGGTAGAATTGTCTATCATCCAACCCATTTCTTCCAAATGGAAAATTCCATTCGTCGGGTTCGGAATTATATTTATTGAGTTTGAATGTTTGTCAATGGAAGCAACACTTGAAAGAAAGGTTGCAGTGACATGCACATCATCAATGAGCCAACCATAGTTTCCGTCACTGCCACTCGAGTTCTCATCTTTAATCTTAAACCTGACTTTAACCAGAGGGAAATTGGACGTAATGGATGAAAGATCAAATGTTTCATGTTTCCACCAGGTATTATCAGGAATAGAAAGGTCATTAAAAGGATCCCAACTAGTTGATGCAAGACCATATGTAGCAGAAGAAAATGAATTGTTCTGCCCAAATCCTGAAATGCCCAGGTACTGGGCCGCCGTAAGTTGTGTCCACGTTACACCATTGTTATTGGAAACCTCTACGATAGCTTTATCCGCAAATGATATTTTACAGATGTGCCAAAAATCAAGAATCACAGAATTGAATCCGACTGTGCTAAAAGCATTCGTAACGAGGTAAGCGGAATCGCCAGTGAGTACGGTATCACGCATGCAATGACTGCCGCTCACCTCCAACAGCGAATCCTGGAACCACGCCGGCATTCCGCTGGAAGACATGCTGTCGACCGTTTCAAAGTCTTCGTGGAAGACGATGGTTTGGGCAAACAAATTATTGATGCAAAAAAAACAGATCAGGAAAATGGTGTGGAGTAATTTTTTTTTCATCCGGATGATTATTAAATTAGTAATGGGAGCAAAACATTCGTCCCGTAAATATAAAATAGTTTATTGTTTCATCAAACGAATGGCGTCATTCGTATTTTCTGAAGGCAATTGACAGGTTTTATTCCTGCAAACATAGATCAGCGTTTTTCCTTCGATGAACCGTTGTTCAAGCAATCCCAGTTTGGAATTCCCGTTGATGCTTCCTGCAAGAATCTTGTTTGGGAGATACTGTTGGTTCAATTCCATTCTTTTTTGTTCAGTATTTTTTCCGGTGATCACGATTTCATTGAAGGGAAAAGTCTGATTCAAAAGTAAAATTCCCCAGTTGCTATACGATGATCCATACCGCGCCATGTCATCCTTTATATTATGCAGCATGGAAGAAGAAGTTTCAGTGTATTCTTTTTTGTCAAAATAAATTCCCAGCATGAACAATCCTTTCGCCAGAGATGAATTGGAAGAGGGAATCACATTGTCCATGATTTCTTTTTTGCGCGCAATCAATGCCGGATCGAGATCCGATGTAAAGAAAAACATCCGGCTATCCGGATCATAAAAATGTTTCAATGTATAATCGGCAAGCTGCCTCGCTTCTTCCAGCCATCGTTCGTCAAAGTTGGATTGATACAAAGCGATGAATGCTTCTATCGTGAAAGAATAATCTTCGAGGTAACCATTGATGGTTGCTTTCCCGTTTTTATAGCTGTGATAAAGTCCGCCGTCGCTTCGTTTTATTTTTGAAAGAATTACTCCGGCACAACGTTCCGCAGCTGAGAGGAATTTTTGTTCCCCGAAGGCATCGTATCCATCGCAGCATGCTTTTATCATCAGTGCATTCCAGGAAGTCAGTTGTTTGTCATCCAGCCCGGGTCTTACGCGTTTCTCTCTTTCTTTCAGCAATATTTTTTTTGTTTTGCTGATGATGCTGTTCATCTGTTGAATGCTGAGATGATACTTCGCTGCGATTTCCTGTTCATCGTTTTTCCTGAGCAGGATATAATTTCCGTGTTCCCAATAACCGGTTTGATTCACATGAAAATAATCGAAGAACAGTTTTGCATTTTCACCAGGAAGTTTTTCCAGTTCTTCTTTCTTCCACACATAATATTTTCCTTCTTCGCCCTCTGAATCAGCATCCAAAGCGGAATAAAAAGTTCCTTCCGCAGAAGTCATCTCACGCGAAATAAATTCAAGAGTTTCTGTAACCACCTGTTTGTACAAATCACTTTTGGTGAGCTGAAATGCATGTGAATAAAGGCTGACTAACTGTGCATTGTCGTACAGCATTTTTTCGAAGTGCGGAACTTTCCAGAGCGAATCGGTGGAGTACCTTGAGAATCCTCCGCCGGCATGGTCGTAAATTCCGCCGTGAGCCATTTTATCCAACGTAAGTTTTACATGATCCAGGATGGTTTCATCGTTCGATGAATAATAATAGTGAAGAAGAAAATCGTAATTGTTCGGCAGCGGAAACTTCGGTGCGCGGTTCGGTCCGCCTTCGGAGTTGTCGAAATATTTTCTCCAGTTGTCGACGATTTTTTTTGCATCATCCTTCATGAATTCTGCGGAACCCGTTTTTAAAGTCACCAGTTCCGATTGATGAATTCCCAGCAATAATTCAGCGGCATACAGTTCTGCCTGGTGTTGGTTCTGTTTGTAAAAGGTGGCGAGTTTTAACAACAGGTCGTTCCATGTTACATTCGGAAAATACGTTCCGCCATGAATCGGCCTTCCGTCAGGCAGACAAAAACAATTCAACGGCCAGCCGCCACTGCCAGTCATCAGTTGAACAGCCGTCATGTACACCTGGTCGATATCCGGCCGTTCTTCGCGGTCCACTTTGATGCATACAAACAACTCATTCATGATCTGTGCTGTCGTATCATTTTCAAAGCTTTCATGTTCCATCACATGGCACCAATGGCAGCTGGAATAGCCGATGCTTACGAGTACCAGTTTGTTCTCTTTTTTAGCTTTCTCCCAGGCGGCATCGCACCAAGGGTACCAGTCAACGGGATTATGGGCATGCTGAAGCAGGTACGGACTGGTTTCGTGAATGAGGTGATTGGCCGGAGGGATTTGGGTTTCCATTTTTTGACTTGCTGTGTGATGACAAGCGTTCAGAACCAGGCAGATAATGCCGAAAAAATACTTCCAATGGCGGATCCCGGTTAACGTAAAGATAGATAATATTTGATTTGTAGTTTTCAGAAATTTAGTTACATTTGCATCCCCAATTTTACGACAAATAATAATCTTTAATCAGGTAAACAATGTACGCAATTGTAAATATAGCCGGGCAGCAGTTTAAGGTTCAGAAAGACCAGGAAGTGATTGTACACCGCCTGGATGCTCAGGAAGGCAAAAAACTTGAATTCAACGATGTGGTTTTGATTGACAACGAAGGCAAAATAAAAGTGGGTGCCCCGACTGTAAAGGGCGCCAGTGTTTCTGCTAAAGTTCTTTCACATCTTCGCGGCGATAAAGTAATTATCTTCAAAAAGAAAAGAAGAAAAGGGTACCAGAAACAAACCGGTCACCGCCAGGATTTAACAAAAATTCAAATAGAGTCCATTCAGGCATAATTGCGAAATACGGATTAGAAATTTCGGATTGATGCGCAGTGAATAAGTCCGGAATTCGATAGTAAAACATAAATCAGAACAAATAATCTCTTAATAAAATGGCACACAAAAAAGGAGTCGGTAGTTCCAGGAACGGACGGGAATCACACAGCAAAAGACTCGGTATTAAAATTTACGGCGGTCAGAAAGTAATCGCGGGGAACATCATCGTTCGCCAGCGTGGTACCAAACATTTTCCGGGCGATAATGTAGGGATCGGGAAAGATCATACACTGTTTGCTTTGATCAACGGAACCGTGGTGTTCAGAAAAAAGGCGAACGAGAAAAGTTACGTGTACGTTCACCCCGTTGCGGAAGCTTAAAATAGCATCACATCAAAACAGAAAAAGTTCTTCCCAAAGCGGGAAGAACTTTTTTTTAGGGAATCATTATTCCGGTTTTTATTCTCACCCGGTTATTTTTCTCCGGGCACATTTTTTTTCTGCTGGTTAATTTTTGATGATCTTCTGAGTGATCTTCTGATCGTTGCAAACCAGGTTTACAATGTAAGTTCCTTTTGGCAATCCCTGGTTGTCAGTAAACCGGTAAGTATTTATTCCCGCAGTACCCTGGAAGTTTTCGGTATGAAATACTTGTCCCGACAAACCAATCATTGTAATGTTCACCTCGCTTGCATTGTCCAGTGAAAAATGAATACTGAATTCTTCTGTAAAAGGATTGGGTCCTATTGACTCGACACGGAAACCTTCTTTCTCGTTTTTGTTGTTCACAAACCGGATAGGAGAATAGGTGTAATGCCCGTCATAGTCGGTCTGCTTAAGACGGTAATAAGATTTTCCTTCCATCGGTGAACCGTCTGTATCTTCATAATAACGGTTGGTCGTCGTGTTACCGGCACCGGCTTTTCTCAGAAGTTCAACGAAATTCATTCCGTCAGCAGAACGTTCGATGTCAAAATAATCGTTGTTTGTTTCTGAAGCAGTGGCCCAGGACAAATCAACCTTGTGGTTGTTGAGGTCTGCATGGAAATAAAGCAGTTTGATTGGAAGCGGGGAAGAGGAGGAACTGATTACAAAATCACCCCAGGCATTGATGCCCGTTGCCGTTACTGTTCCGGTTCCTGCTACCGTTCCTGTTCCAGTTCCTGTTGGCGAAACCCAATATCCCGCCCAGCGTTGCAATCCCATCGATCCTGTCTGGAAGTCCGAACGTAAAGAGTTTTCATCACTTGCATACGTGAGTGTGATGGTCGCTGTGGTTCCCGTCGCTGAAATTTTCCACCACCTGTCGATGACGCTCGAAGATGAAACATCTTCACCGACGGCATTGTTCATTTGTGTCACACCCGTTGCCAGCGGTAAATTGTCTGCAGCATCGGTAGCACGAGTGGAAACAGATACATCATTCCCGCTTCCTCCTGTCACATTAAAAATTACCGGCAGGTAATTCGAACTGTTTTTTCCAAAAGGAAAAACGTGGCTCCCGGTCGTCATGCTTTTCCAGGTGAGTATGCTGTTGTTGGTGGCATTCTTCTGTTCGCTTTTGATATATCCTGATGCTCTTGAAATTGCATTGGATGCACCATTCTCAAGAGTCAGCGTAAATCCATTCAGGTTCAATTCACCGTTGACCAGATTCAGAATATTTCTCACGGCTACGTTGGATGAGTTGAGGTACACGTAGCTGGTGTTAGGCGTTCCTCCGAAATTAATGGTGAGGTTGCCGTACTTCCTGTTCGTTACTGCAGATCCTGTCACCACCTGGTTCGCTGTTCCATTGTATTCAATGGTACTGTTTGGATCAAGCAGAAAATCCATGTTGTTTGCCGAGGATAAACCTGCGCTTGTGGTGCCGTCGTAAAATCCATTGGCGTTTTGAAGTTTGATGGTTCCGGTGGCATCCACGCGGATACCTGTATTTGTGGTAACCGTTCCGTTGCCGGTAATCTGTCCGTTGTTATGCAAGATCAGTGCAGCTCCTGCTGAAACTTTCAGGTAATCGGTTGCTGCAACGGAATGAGTGGATACCTGGATATTTCCGTTGGTGACATCAAGCGTACAACCGTTGTTGATGATTTGTTTCACCTGCGAAATGAGATGCCCTGTTCCCGTGCGGACCATCGAAATGGTTCCGCCGCGGTTAAAATAAAGTAAGCCGTACCTTGTACCTGCTCCGCCGTCAGCGCGTGTGATGGTCGCGTTCTGCGTCAGCGAATAATTCGCTCCGTTCAATGTAAGTGTATGTTGGGCGGAACCGGCAGAGGTATTGTTATCAAAGTTGATGGCGCCGAGGTATTGGGTAAAGTCGCCGTTGATGACTACCGAAACAACATCCGTTGTATACGCAGTTGTATTGTTGTGAAAATAAAAATTCCCAGCGGTCTGGTTATAGGATCCTGCTACTGCAAGCGTGGCTGCACCCGATTCGTTTTTTACTGTGAAGGTTCCTCCGCTCACAGCAAGATTACCGGCAATGGAAGAAGTTAGCGCTCCTCCAAAATAGGATAGCACGAGGATCCCGCCCGATACGGAAACATCGTTGCTCATCACGACCGTTGTCGCATGTGACGAACTGGTACAGCATGGCCAGTTGAATCCGTTTTCACCGCCGCTGGTTACCACTGCACCGGTGATGGTATCCGTTTCAATTCCGGAAGCTGCCGATGAGGTGAAACTTGCTGTTGTATTTCCTGAAATGGAAAAGGATCCTGAATTTTTAAAATTAAGTTTCGAGGTATTGTTGGTCGTTGAAAGGGTGGTTAACCCGATCAGCCAGAATTTATCAGTCGTGGTACCAAACGCGATGGATGTATTTCCGCTGACAATGAAATCACAGGCATCTGTTCCGGTATGACATGCATAGTGCAGCATGAAAGTTCCTCCAGTAAAACTGAGGTTTCCACTGATGGTCATGTCCATGGTTCCTGCCGAAGTAGTCGTCACGTTATAAATTCCCTGGAACCTTGAATTCGCACCGCTCTGAATGTAATTCCCGCTGACTGTAAAAACAGCATTGCCATTTCCGACCGAAGCCACTCCTGAATTCATAACCAGGAACAGGTAACCGGCTCCGTTAACCATTACATTGCCCGTCACATTTAAAGTAATGTTGCCATTGCCATTGTACAGGCCTTCAAACGTGCCGTCGGTAACGGTCAGGTTTGCTGTGTTTACCGTAAAAGAACCGGGATGAGTTCCGTTATGAAAATTAAGATATGAGTAGAGGCCGTTGAGTACAATGTTTCCCACCGTCGTATTGCTGATGGTTCCGGATTTATCAAACGTGATCCATCCATAGGTAATGGTAAGTGTTCCGGAGATGAGATGCGACTGGAATTGATTGGCCTGGTTCCATTCGGTCGTATTGGTGAGCGAGATGGTGAGGTTGCCGAAGTTGCCTGTTACCACTGATCCCAGCGGCGCCCCGGCCTGGTTATACCATTTTTTGATAATCAATGTGCTGGTGCTTGCAAAATTTTCGACGCCATTTGTAAATAAGGTGGCGGCGGCCACCGTGTTCGTTCCGGGTTCCCACGTAAAGGATCCGCCGGCGCTGATGTTGAAAGTTTTTCCTGCAGCGAAAGTGATGTTCCCTCCGTTCATCGTCATGGTACCGGCCACCGTCAATGACTGCGACATGGTAAGTGTTTTTGCGCTGACGATGCTGAGCGTTCCGCCTGCCTGTACATTGATTCCGGCGATGGAGGCATTGGCCGCAACGGATACGGTAATTAAGTTGGGAATAATCACACTGTCGGTTGCAGCAGGAATCCCTGATGGCGACCAGGTAGCTGCTGTTCCCCAATTCCCTGAAGCAGCAGCAGTTTTTGTTGCTGCCTTTGAAGCAAAGCCGGTCATCAGACAGAAGATGATAATGAGAACGGTTTTTCTTTGAGTTACCATAACGTAGAAGTTATTTAACAAGTCTGGTTAGTTTGTAGTTTGAGTAAGGTTTGTCCGGGTTGCTTTCGCTTTACGGGCGAAGACAGTTTGTCCATCCGTTACCGGCAGTTGCCTGATCATCGGGACAGGAACCGACTTGGAATCCGTATAGGCCGGTTCTTCCAACTCAACTCTCCCGACGGCCTGCTGAATTCCGCTTGCCTTTGAATCTTCCTGGCGGGATAAATTAAAAAAGAGAGTCAGCCCGATGCAGATCAACCCGACACACGATGCCGATAGAATGATAATCTTTCTACGTGATAGTTTCTGTTTCTGGCTTTGAACCATGCCACGTCTTTTTGTTTTCTTTTTCATTTGGTTGAATAGTTTTATGATTTTCCATCAGATAGGTGGATTAGAAAAATTATACTTGGTTGTAATCTGATAGGTTGGAAACCGTTTTGACTTTTTCTTGCTTTTGTAAGAAACATGGAGTTTTAGGAGGAGTATGTTGAATGGGTGCCATCATAAAAAACACAGGTACTGACACCTGGCAACCGTTGTATTCAATTCCCACTACGATATAATGGCAGATCCAAAAACCAAATTTCTGTAATGAATGAATCAAACCTGACCGATTGTCGAAGGAGTTCAGTCAAAATAAACAACTTTCATTCACCGTATTTTTTTATGGCTCATTTTGCCTCTGATTAATTTCTGCTTTTAACTTTGCAGAAAATTTTATGGTTATGTTTTTCAAATCCGCCGCGTCAGCATTAAAAACAGGTTGGTTTTTTCTTATCGTGCTTTTATTTTTTGTCATCACAGGAACCGTTGCACTTGCACAGGTTTTCACCCAGGTGGTGAGGGGAACCATTCACGATAAAGCGAGCCAGGAAACGCTCATCGGAGCCGTCGTTTTATTGGTCGACAGTACCATGACGAACGGAACCAATACCGATGTCAATGGAATTTTCAGGATGAGCAAGGTCCCGCTCGGCAGGCAAATGTTGAAAGTATCTTTTGTCGGTTACAAAGAAATCACGATTCCTGTGGTGGTGACTTCCGGGAAAGAAGTGGTGCTGAACATTGAACTGGAGCAATCGGTGATTGAAGGAAAAGAAGTAGTGGTGGTAGCAGAACGAAGGAAGGACAAACCCAATAACGAGATGACCACCGTAAGCGCGCGGTCGTTTACGGTTGACGAGACCTCGCGGTATGCAGGCAGTTTACTTGATCCGGCGCGCATGGCCATGAACTATGCTGGAGTAAGCGGCGCCAACGATGCACGCAACGACATCATCATCCGCGGCAATTCGCCGCTGGGAGTTTTGTGGCGACTGAACGGAATTGACATCCCCAACCCGAATCATTTCGGCTCTCTTGGAGTCACCGGCGGACCCATCAGCATTCTCAACAACAATTCTCTCGATCAATCCGATTTTTTAACCGGCGCTTTCCCTGCAGAATACGGAAATGCCATTGCCGGTGCTTTTGATTTGCAGATGAGAAGTGGCAATAATGAGAAGCATGAATTTCTTGGCCAGGTCGGCTTCAATGGTTTTGAATTCGGTGCGGAAGGCCCGTTCAAAAAAGGAAATTCTTCTTACATGATGAACTATCGTTACTCAACGCTCGGTGTTTTCAAATCGCTTGGAATGAATCTCGGAACGGGAGCCGCTGTTCCGCAATACCAGGATCTTACTTTCAAGGCTGATTTCCCGACACAGAAAGCCGGGAAACTTTCATTGTTTGGTATCGGTGGAATCAGTTACATCGAAGTACTCGACAAAGACCGCGACACCACGCAGGACAACATTTACAACGGCATCCAGTTCAGGCAGGATGGAAACTTCGGAACCGGTATGGGCGTGATCGGGTTGTCGCATCTTTATTTCATCAGCAACAATACCTATACGAAACTTACGTTGGCCGCTTCCACCACGGGACAGGATTATAAAATCGATTCCATTGATGTGCCGCATCAAAACAAGCCCATCGCCTGGTATCGCAACCACTCCAACCAGCAGAAGTACTCTGTGAATTTTTCTTTCAATAAAAAGTTTTCAGCAAGGGATTACCTGAAAGCCGGATTCACTGTTGACCACCTCGTGTTCGCTTACAACGACAGTCTTCTTAGTACCAATGGAATTTTCAAGACCATCACAAAGTCTGACGGCAGCAGCAGCCTGTTGCAGGGGTATGTGGAATGGCAACATAAGTTCAGCGATAAACTCAGTATCAATTCCGGAATTCATTCGATGCTGTTCACGTTAAACCACACCGGCGCTGTTGAACCTCGTTTCGGCATCCGGTGGGAGATGAATGAAGGACAATCCATCAGTTTCGGAACCGGCATTCACAGCCAGCTTCAGCCGCTGTACACGTATTTTCAAAAAACACTTTTGTTGAACGGACTTGCCGAAACCAATCATCACCTCGAAATGACTTCTGCCAATCATTTTGTGCTTGCCTACGACCAGTCGTTCAGCAAAAATATCCGGTTGAAAATGGAAACGTATTACCAGTATTTGTATCGTGTTCCTGTTGAACACCGGCCGACTTTTTATTCGATCCTGAATGACGGCGCCGATTTCGGTGTGTCGGGCATCGATAGTCTTGAGAATAACGGAACAGGAAAAAATTACGGGGCAGAAATCACGCTTGAGAAATTTTACAGCAAAGGATTTTATTTTCTCATCACCGGATCTTTTTTTGAATCGAAATACAGGGGAAGTGATGGCATCGAACGCAACACCGTATTCAACGGGAATTACACGGTGAATGTTCTCGCGGGAAAAGAGTGGACCATCAACAGGAAAAATGTCCTGGGAATTAATTTACGAACGGTTGCCTCCGGAGGGAAACGTTATCTGCCCATTGATTTCGTTGCTTCACAACAGGCCGGTGAAACCAAATACGATGAGATGCATGCGTATGAAAAAAGACAAAAGGATTATTTCAGAACCGACATCCGCATTTCGTACCGCGTCAATAAAAAACACGTAACGCATGAATTTGCACTCGATGTGGATAACATTTTCAATACAAAAAACATCTGGCAGCAGGTGTATGATCCGAAAACCAATTCAGTGAAAACCGAATACCAGATCGGGTTGTTCCCCGTGCCGCTGTACAGGTTGACTTTTTGAAAAATCCATGAAATTTTTTTACACGATTTTTTTGAAAATTTTTTCCTTCTTGTCCACCACTTCAAATTTATTTTTCAGCTTGCTCGCCAGCATGGATTCTTTGGATCCGAGAGCGAGGTAACCCAACATGCCGAGGCTGTTGTAAAACAATTCAATCACTTTTTCCTGGAGCGCGGGGCTGAAATATATAAGAACATTCCGGCACACAATGAGATTGAATTCATTGAAAGAAACATCGGTCACCAGGTTGTGAAAAGAAAAGATGATATTTTTTTTCAGGTGATTGTTGATGATGGCCGAATCGTACCTCGCCGTATAATAATCCGATAAAGAAGAGGCTCCTCCAGCGAGGATGTAATTCGTGGAATACTCTTGCATGAACCGCAAAGGATAAATTCCTTCCTTGCTTTTTTGGATCACATCCGAATTGATGTCGGTTGCATAAATCCGTGTCCGGTCGTAAAGCCGGTGTTCGTTCAGCAACATCGCCATCGAATACACTTCTTCCCCGGTGGAACATCCGGCATGCCAGATTTTCCGGAACGGGTAGGTGGAAAGGGAAGGAAAAACTTTCTGCTGAAGACATTGAAAAAATGTCGGGTCGCGGAACATCTCGGTGACATTCACGGTGAGTTCGTGTACGAAAGATGAAAAGAAAACAGGGTCGTCATCGAGCCGTTTTTTCAGTTCTGGAAAACCGTTGATTTTATTCATCGAAGTAAACCGCTTGATTCTCCTCTGCAGGGAAGCGATTGCATACCCGGAAAAATCGTAGCCATAATGATCATTCAGAAGAATGAACAGGTCGCTTATTTCGTTTTCAGAAAGTGGCATTCGCAGGAGATGGATAAAGGCGTTGCACGAATGTACAGCAATATTTCATCTACGAATACGAATCGGTACGAATTTACGAATGGCGACGGTATTGGCAGATTGGTGTTGATCAATCTTCAGTCGGATCGTGAATGGAAAATTCGTTTTTGATTTTCTTCCTTTTATCTTCGCAAAAAAATAAAGCCATGAGCAGTCACCATAAATTCAGGATCCTTTGCTGGAATGTAAACGGGATCAGGGCCATCTGGAAAAAAGGTTTCCCGGAATGGTTCGCGAAAGAATTGCCCGACATCCTCTGTGTGCAGGAAACCAAGGCGCAGCCGGATCAGTTGGACGATGAAGTAAAAAATTTCAAAGGATATAAAAGCTATTTTTTTTCTGCGGAGAAGAAAGGGTATTCAGGCGTGGGCGTATGGACGAAACACGAACCGCTCCGCGTGGCGGCCGGTTTCAACAATCCTTTGTTTGATAGGGAAGGAAGGGTGATAGAAATGGAATTTGAAAAATTCATCCTCTTCAATGTTTATTTTCCCAATGGCGGAAGAGGGCCGGAACGAATCCAATACAAACTCGATTTCTACCAACATCTTTTCAAACGCACCGAAGAACTGCGCAAGAAGAAAAAGAACATCATCGTATGCGGCGATTACAACACGGCGCATAAGGAAATTGATCTCGCCCGGCCAAAGGAAAATGTACGTACATCCGGGTTCCTGCCCATCGAACGCGAATGGATTGATAAAATCATCGACATGGATTACATTGATATTTTCCGTGAGTACAACAAGGAACCGAATCAATACACGTACTGGGATCAGATCACACGTGCGCGCGAACGGAATGTGGGCTGGAGAATTGATTACTACATGATCTCCAGTGAAGCGAAACATCTCGTTACCAATGCCACTATTCATCCCGAGGTGATGGGCAGCGATCATTGCCCGATCGGGCTGGAGTTGAACGTTTAATATGGAATAGTGAAAATTGAATAGTGAATAGTTGGCACCTATGATGAACGAAACACATTCTTCAATCTTCACTATTCAATCTATCAGCTGATCGCTGTATTTAGAAAGTCGAGAAACGGTTTCAGTGTTTTCGCGCCTTTCGTGATTTCTTTCAGAAAAGTTTTTGACATGATTTGTTTTTCATTGTACTCATGCCATACGATGTAACTGTTCAGCTTCAGCAATTCCACATCAGGATGATCTTTGTCGTAGCCTTTCGGCGGGCGCGAAAGTTTGTATTCTTCACTGTCGTCCAGGGAACCGAAATATTTTTTGAATTCCTTTTGTGCAAGAATTTTCCGAAGTTGTTTTCCGTTGTAGTCAATTTCCTGCCTGATTTTTTTTACCTGGTCGGAAGGCGGCATCCACAGTCCGCCGGCGAGAAATGATTTGCCGGGTTCAATGTGAATGTAAAAACCGGCCGTCATCATTTTCTTTCCGCCCGCATTGATGATGGCTCCCATGTTGGTTTTATACGGACTCTTGTTTTTTGAAAACCGCACGTCGCGGTAAATCCTGAAGACGCAGTCCTTCGCTTTCAGCCCGGCAATGTTTTTATCAATGGATGAAAAGGAACGAATCAGTTCGGTCGTCATCGCATCAATGTTCTGTTTGGCGGCAAGGTATTTTTCCTTGTTGGCATCAAACCAGTCTTTGTTGTTGTTCTTTTTCAGTTGTTTTAAAAAGTCGAGTGTGGATTTTTGTATCATAGGATTCATTTTGGTATTATTTCGTACAAATTTATTTTATTCCTTTGAATTGATAAAGATCATGTGGATAGTATAAAGAGTGTTTTGTATTTTTACCGGCAAAATTAAGCATAATGAAAAAAATATCGGTTTATTTAATGATCGCATTCTTCGCGGGTTTCAGCATGATGGCATCCGCCCAGAACAAAGGAAAAATTTCCACCTTCGGTGACAAGATCGACGCCACCAATGCCATTGAAGCTTCCACGCTGGTGGCAAAAATGGGAGGGAAAGATTCTCTGAACATCAAAGTGAAAGGAAAAATAAAAGAGGTTTGCCAGCGTAAAGGTTGCTGGATGAACATCGACCTCGGCGGCGGGAAAGAAATGAAAGTGCGTTTCAAAGACTACGGATTTTTTGTTCCGAAAGATGCCGCCGGAAAAACGGTGGTCATGCAAGGCGTGGCTTACAAAGATGAAACGACTGTAGAAGAGCTTCGTCATTATGCGGAAGATGCAGGCAAGAGCAAAACGGAGATTCAGAAAATTACGAAGCCCGAAAAAAATACCGGCTTCGAAGCGACAGGCGTGATCATCTACAATGACTAAATATTTTTTTTTAGTTGCCATTCTTTTTGCTTCGGTGGTTTCCTGCCAGATGACGGACAGCAAACCACCGGAGAAAAAATCCTGCGGAAAAGATTCCACCGATGTGAACCCGAATGGCTCCAGTGAGTTGTCGTTTCTGATGAGGAGTATGCACGATTACCTGGTCGTCGTGAAGACCGATGTGATGATGAAAAAACTCCGGCCGGAGTTCCCGCAGGAATTCCTGGCCATTTACACAGCCACACCAACCGACTCTTTTACCAAGAACGAACATTTTAATGAGCTCGCTGATGCTTACGTTCATGCCTTTAATATTTTCAGGAGTTCAACGGAAAAGGATGTGGTGGAAAATTACAACAACATCATTTCTGCCTGCATCAGCTGCCACCGCCAGCATTGTCCCGGCCCGATCATGAAGATTAAAAAGCTGCTGATTACGGAGACGGTGGTGAAGTAACAGGGAATTCTTTCAAATTTTCAACTTTTCGCTATCAGGAACTTGTAATTCTGCGGAAGGTATTTTTTTTCTGGTCAGGATAGAAAGAGTCATACCGTATCGGTATAATACCTCCGTCGAGGCGGATTGGATTATTTTATAATGCGTAATGGTATCATTTATAAATCGTCACCGTTCCCTGCTTGTCCACTTCCTCGCCGTCGAGAAGCTGAGCTTTTACGTGCATGATGTACACACCGTTTTCAACATAACGCCCTTTGAACATGCCATCCCATGATTGGTCGAGGGAATAACTTTCGAAAACACGTTCACCCCAGCGGTTGTAAACAATCGTTTGTACAGTGACAATTCCAATCCCGGAAACAGAAAAGACATCGTTGATGCCGTCGCCGTTCGGTGTAAAGGCATCGGGAAACCAGATGGCCTGCGGGTTTTCAACGACTTTCAGTTCCTGGCAAACGGTGTCGAGGCAGGCATCGTTATTCGCCCGGAGACAAACCGTATACATACCCGGCTGCAGGTATTGATGATCCGGATTTTTGATGTAAGCATTTTCTCCGTCGCCGAAATTCCATTCATACGTTTGTGCATGCACGCTCGTGTTGCTGAACAACACCGGGTGAATGATGCTGGGCGATACGGAATAGTCAAAGGATGCTTCGGGTGTCGCCTTTACACGAACAGAAATATCCGAGGTGTCGGAGAAGTTGCAGTAACTGCTGTCGGTAACAACAAGGCGTACATCAAATGTTCCGGCTTGCGGATACGTAATGGTGTCGCATTGTCGCGAGGAAGAAATTCCGTTTCCAAAATTCCAGTGAAACTGCGTCGCCGCCGTTGCTGATCCAGGGTAACAAAGATCCAGATGCAGCGGGGTGCAACCTTCAGCACCAACGGAAGAGATGAACGAAATCAACCGCGGCTGCGTGACTACTTGCTGAGAAACAGAGTCGGAGATATGACAGATCGTATCGGTTACTATATGATACAACTGGTACACTCCCGGCGAAGTATATACATGCGATGCAGAAGTTCCTGTTGCCGTGGTTCCGTCACCGAAATTCCATGCATATAAATGTGCGCCTGTGCTGGTGCTGGTAACATCAGCGCGGATGGAATCGCAATAGCCGGTTGAAGTAAGATCGAAGGAAGGAGCAATCAATCCGCTGTCGATGACAATGGTAAAATATGCCGTGTCAGAAAAATCGCAGGCTGATGTATCATCTGCAATCAACTGTACATTGTAAATTCCTCCCTGGAAATAAGTATGGGCAGGGTTGCTCGTGGTGTCGAATGCGGTGCCGTCGCCGAAGTTCCAGTAGAAATGATTGGTGCCGGTGCTGGTATTGCTGAACGTGGCAGTGAACGGCGCACAGCCAAGTGTACCGGATGTTGCTGATGCCACTGCCATGATCGGGTTCCCGCTGATGAAACTTCCGGCTTCAAGAAAAACACCGGAATCAAATACGTGATCACCGCCATCGGCGATGGCAAGACGGATGTGATAAGTAAGACAAGGCGTAACGATGGTTTGTGCAGTAAGTACAGTGGTGAACCCATCGTATTCCACGGTGGTTCCGTTGGTATTATCAATGTAATAACCGGCATTGGATAAGATACATCCCGGACCCGCTGATCCGTTGGCGCCAACCGATCCGTTATTCAAAGTGTTGATGGAAACCGGCATGCTTGTACCGGGAATGAGTGCAAGATTTTGCTGGCCGGTAATTCCTGGTCCGCTGATAAAAAAACCAAAGACATCATTCACATCGGCGCATACATATTCGTTGTATTCTTCCGAAGCAAATACATACCGGAAGCGGATGGTATCGGCGTACGGGATAAAATCAAATTCGAGGATGGCTGCATCATAGGTGCTGTCCTGTGAAAGCATGCTCAACAAAGGATCACCGGGCAAGCCGTTGTCGTTCCCGGTGCCGCCACCGATGTTAGGCCCTGGCGCCAGGGAAATCCAACCGGTCGTCATCAATATTCCGTTTGCAAGCCCGATGTTGGAAGAGGTGCCGTTGAAAGTTCCGATGGCAAGCGGAGCGCCGGTGAAGGAAATATTGGAAACGGTGACGCCGGTACCCAACAAAACATTTTGAACCAGTTGCTGGGGAGTCATGCCGTTGTTCACGGTGAGTTGTGCATCAGCAGTGTGAAAGAAAAAAGTACCGGTGAGCAGAAAAAATAACGGGCTGAATTTTTTCATCCTGTGTTGTTTCTGTACCAAAGAGAATACATTTTTCTGACAATAAAAAAAAATATAGACTGAATGGGTTTTTTTATATGCCGGATGGGTGAATTTGGCGATTAAACGGATGCCCTGTTTGATTCACCTCGATGGGTTCAGGCATTCTTTTGATTCAAAAAGAAAATCATCAGGAAAGAAAAGCTATTTTTACGCATTAATTTTTTCAATATGTTACAGGTAAATACGATCAGGGAAAACAAGGATTATGTAATCAGCAGGCTGGTGGTGAAAAATTTCAACGCCGCGGAAATCGTCGGTGAAATACTGACGATTGATGAAAACCGGCGGGCGACTCAGAAGGAACTTGATTCCTTGCTGAACGAAGCGAACCAGGTTGCAAAGCAGGTGGGTGAGTTGATGAGGAGCGGGAAAAAAGAGGAAGCCAACGACCTGAAAAATAAAAGCGCTGCATTAAAGGAAACGACGAGGCAGTTGGGTGATCAGCTCGGTCAGTTGGAGAAACAGCAACATGGGTTGCTGGTACTGCTCCCGAATCTTCCTTCCGAAAAAGTTCCGCATGGAAAAACTCCGGAAGATAACGAGGTGATGCACCAGGAAGGAAACATCCCTGTGCTTGCCGGAGAAGCGAAGCCGCATTGGGAACTTGCTTCAGCATTGGATACAATCGATTTTGAACTCGGAGTGAAATTAACAGGTGCCGGGTTCCCGGTGTATAAAGGGAAAGGAGCGAAGTTGCAGCGGGCACTCATCAATTATTTTCTCGACAAAGCAACAGCAGCCGGTTACCGTGAAATTCAGCCGCCGATTCTTGTCAACGAAGATTCCGGTTTCGGTACAGGGCAGTTGCCGGATAAAGAAGGACAGATGTACCATGTCGGCATTGATAACCTGTACATGATTCCTACGGCGGAAGTGCCGCTGACGAATATGTATCGTGATGTGATCCTGAAAGCCGACGAACTTCCTTTGAAAATTTGCGGCTACACACCGTGTTTCAGGAGGGAAGCAGGCAGCTATGGAAAGGATGTGCGCGGACTCAACCGTCTGCACCAGTTTGATAAAGTTGAAATCGTACAGGTGCAGCATCCTGACCAGTCGTACGATACGCTGGATGAGATGGTGGAACACGTCGCTTCTCTTTTGCGGTCGCTGCAGCTGCCGTTTCGTATTCTGAAATTATGCGGAGGCGATATGAGTTTTGCTTCCGCACTCACTTTTGATTTCGAAGTGTATTCTGCCGCCCAGAAAAAATGGCTGGAAGTGAGTTCGGTTTCCAATTTTGAAACGTTCCAGTCGAACCGGATGAAACTCCGTTTCAGGAATGCAGAAGGAAAAACACAGTTGCCTCATACGCTCAACGGAAGCGCTCTTGCCTTGCCGCGAATTGTTGCGGCGCTGATGGAGAACAACCAGTCGCATGGTGAAATAATAATTCCGGATGCTCTCCGTTCTTATACCGGGTTTGATAAAATCAGCTGATTGAAAAAACAAAGGATGAAGCGCAACGACGGAGTGGGAAATATTTTTTACCGGGATACATTCGCGGAAGGGTTCGTTGAAAATATTTCTCCCACAGAGAAATTATTTTCATTTCATCTGCTGAAAAAAATTCCTCTTTTTCTTCTTTTGATTTTTTCGTTTGCTTCATCTGCGCAGGTGAACACCCAGCGACAACTGGCCGACCAGTACCTTGGGAATGCAGAGTACGACAAGGCTGCAGCGATCTACGATAAAATTTTTGACCAGGATCCGTTCGGCGTTTACCCGAATTACCTTCGTTGTCTGGCATCGCTGAAAGAAAGTGAGAAGGCGGAAAAGATGATCAAAAAAATGATGAAGAAAAATCCGGAGAACCTTTCCTTCCTGGTGGATCTTGGTTTTCTTTATTTGACAGAGGGTGATCATTCGAAATCAAAACAACAGTACGACAAAGCCATTAAGTCGCTGAAGCCCGACCAGCAGCAGGTGATCGTGCTGGCCAATGCTTTTGCCGCCCGACAGGAATGGGAGTATGCGCTGAGTGCATATTCTGAAGGGAAAAAAATGCTGAAAGGGATTTACTCTTTTTCATTTGAGTCAGCCGAAATCTATTTCATGAAACAGGACTTCGCAAAAATGATTGAAGAGTACCTCGATGTGCTGGCGGAAAATGCCGCCTATACACAGAATGTTCAGAATATTTTACAGGCGAGAATCGGGAATGACCCGGATAATTCGAGGAACGAGATGCTCAGAGTTGCTTTGCTGCGAAGGATTCAGAAGAATGCAGAGTTGCCCGTCTATTCTGAATTGCTGATCTGGCTGTTCGTTCAGCAAAAGGATTTTGATTCGGCCTTCATCCAGGCAAAAGGACTTGATAAACGCATGAAGGAAGACGGCGGGAGAATCATGTCGCTGGGAAGTTTAAGTGCTTCCAACCTGAATTTTGATGCGGCGGTAAAATGCTACCAGTATGTGATTGAAAAAGGCACCGGTTCCCCGCATTATGTGAATGCCAGGATGGAGTTGCTGAATACGCTGAACAGGAAAATCACCGAAAGCAATACCTACACTCAGGTTGACTTGCTGAAACTGGAAACGGATTACACCCATGCACTGGCGGAGTTGGGAAAGAATGCAACAACCGCTACACTCGTGAGAGGGCTTGCTCATCTCCGCGTTTTTTATCTCGACAAAACGGAAGAAGCCATCCAGGATCTCGACTCGGCGATTCATTTTGCCGGCATCAGCAAACAGGTGCAGGCAGAATGTAAATTGGAACTGGGTGATGTTTTATTATTCACGGGGAATGTATGGGACTCTGACCTGTTGTATAAACAGGTGGATAAATCTTTTAAGAATGATCCGCTGGGGCAGGAAGCTAAATTCAGGGCGGCGCGGCTGGATTATTACCGCGGCGATTTTCTCTGGGCGCAGGCGCAGCTCGATGTTTTGAAATCAGCGACGTCACAACTGATCGCCAACGATGCTCTTGCTTTGTCGCTGCTGATTCAGGACAACATCGATTTTGACTCCACCGGTGAAGCGCTGATGATGTATTCGCATGCCGACCTGCTTAGTTACCAGAATAAAAATGAGGCGGCTTTGCAGACACTCGATTCACTTCTTGTTCAGTTCCCGGGACATGCGCTTACGGCTGCCGCCTGGTACAAGAAAGCGCAGATCATGGATGCCAAACACAACTGGATCATGGAAGATTCGCTGCTGAAACAGATTGTGGAAAAATATTCCGACGGAGTTTTAGCCGACGATGCTTTGTTCGACCGCGCTGAACTCTATGAGAAAAAACTCAACGACAAATCCAAAGCGATGGAATTGTACCAGGATTTACTGACGAAATTTCCCGGTAGTTTGTTTTGTGTGGAAGCGAGAAAACGTTTTCGATCTTTAAGAGGAGATGTCCTCAATTAATTCATTCGATTATTATTTTTTGCTTTCCTTGAATTTTTCCGTCAACATTCAGCATGAGTGTGTACATTCCTTTCGACAGATTCCGGTGTTCACTGTGAAACCTGTTGAGCCCGGGTTTTAACTGCACCTTTTCTTTGCTGATGATTTCTCCCAGCGAATTAATAAGTTCAATCGTACCGGACGCAGGTTTTGCAGAAGATAATTCCACTTCGAAATTTCCATCCGAAGGATTCGGGAAAACTGATATACCCGGTGAAGCCATTGTATGATCATTCGTACCAACCGGTATCGACCATTTTGCAATGTGGTTGACGGACGTATCCGAACCATACTGAGAGAAGCGGCCGCCGACATATAGGTAATCATCGTATACTTCAATTGTATTCACACTTAAGTCGAACTGGTTTCCTAAAACGCTTCCTGCATCCGACCAGGCGCTGCCATTCCATTTGGCAATGAAAGGAGAATAAATTCCGCCGGCTGTTGTAAAGCCTCCTCCAACATACAGGTATCCGCCGGTTGCTTTCATGCAATTCACATCGCTGTTGGTTCCTGTTCCCACGGCCGCCCAACTGCTGCCATTCCAGACGGCGATGTCGTTGACGGGAGTGCCGCCGGCTGAAGAAAAAAATCCTCCGGCATAAACATTTCCACCATATATTTCAAGTGCATACACCTGGCCGCTCAACCCGCTGCCAAGAGGTGCCCAGGTCGTTCCGTTCCATTTCGCAATGTGATTGCAGGCCACTCCACCTGCTGAAGTAAATGCTCCGCCCGCGTATAAATCAACGCCATCGGTTGCAAATGCGTAAACGGAATTATCCATTCCTGAGCTTACGGGAAACCAGGCAATCCCATTCCAACGTGCAATACAGTTGGCGCTAACACCACCAATGACGGTGAATGCACCGCCGGCATACACGCTTCCTGAATAAACCGTAAGTGCCGCTATTCCGCCGGTTCCGGTGTATGAACTCAAAGAAGTCCAGGCCGTATCATTCCAGGATGCAATGTCGGATGCAGGTGAACCTCCAGCTGCAGAAAATCCACCGGCAACAATGAGCTGTCCGCCAATGGATGCAAAAGCGTTCACCGTTGAGTTGGTTCCACCCGCTGCAAAGGTCCAGCTTGAGTTATCCCAGGCAGCCACGTAACCGGCAGTGCTTCCGCCTGCTCCTGTGAAATAACCTCCTGCATACAATTTATCATTGTAAACGGCCAGCCCTTTTACGTCCTGGTTCGTTCCGGAAGCTACAGGCTCCCATACCTGTGCATAGGTGAAACGCGACAGGATGCAGATCATCATACATAGTTGTATTTTCATGGTTCCTCCTTTTGAATGAAATGAATACTGAATCAGTAAGATTAAGACGAAAGGTAATAAACACTTTCTTTTCTTTGCATTGGGATGGCAGAAACTTTTCATCGCTGAATTTCCGGTTTCCTGGTACCGCCATGCAATTCTAAATTTTATCTTTGCACTTCTGATTAAAGGCCATGATCCTGTACAACGTAACCATCAACATCGATCATTCTGTTCACGATGAATGGATGAAATGGATGAAGGACGTACACATCCCGGATGTGATGCGTACCGGATTGTTCACGGAGAACCGGATGTTAAAGGTTTTGGGTGATGAAGAATCAGGAGGAGTTACCTATTCGATTCAATACACCTGTCACGGGTTGGATGATTTTAAAAAATATGAGAAGAACTTTGCGGCTTCCCTTCGCCGGGAACATCTGGAAAAATTCAAAGATAAATTTGTGGCCTTCCGAACCTTGCTGGAAGTAGTTGAATAAATAATATGAAAAATCTGCCGGTAATTATTTTTGTTTTTTTCTCTTCCCTGGTTTTTTCGCAGGATCAGCAGGCAAAACTATTGATGAAAAAAATGCTCGATGCCTGCGATGCTGTGAAGTCCGCCAGGTTTGTTTTGAAGTCGGCGGAAAAGGAACTGAATGGAAAAATCCAGGAAAGCGAGATGATCATCAAAATGCAGACGTCTCCGCTGAAGATTTATTTATACATGATCAGACCTCATGCCGGCGCCGAATGCCTTTGGCGAAACGGTGAAATATCAAACCGGGTACTGGTGAATCCGAACGGGTTTCCTTACATCAACCTGAAACTGGGATTGTACAACAGCCTGCTCCGGCAGGACTCTCATCACCTCGTGAGCGAACTGGGTTTTGAGTACCTTGCTTCCATGACAAAATATTACCAGAATAAAATGGGTGATTCTTTTTTCAATTATCTCAAAATCACCGATACGCTTCAATGGGATAACCGTACCTGTTACGAACTCACATTCGATTACACTCCTTTTCAATACAGCAATTATACAGTGAAACTGAATGAAACGCTCACCACCATTGGCAACCAGTTTCACATCAGCGATTATGTGCTGCTTCATCACAATCCGAAGGTGAAAGATTATGATGCCATTCAACCGGGACAGGTGATCCAGGTGCCGAATTTCTACAACCGGAAAGTGGCACTGTATGTCGACCGGAATACTTTTCTTCCGCTGGTGCAGATCACGTATGATGAAAAAGGCTTGCTTGAAAAATACGAGATGAAAAGTTTTGTGTTGAACCCCGGGCTGCAGCCGGAAGAATTTACTGCATCGTATTCAGCGTATGGTTTCTGATGGTGATGAATCGCATCCGGGCAAAAAAAAATCTTGGCCAGCATTTCCTGAAAGATGCGGATACGGCGAAGAGGATCGTTGAAAGCCTTTCCGGCAGCGGCTACCAGGAGGTACTGGAAATCGGTCCCGGGATGGGAATCCTGACTCACTTTCTTTTTCAGCATCATGCTTTTAAAACCATTGCCGTGGATGTGGATGCGGAATCCATCCATTACCTGCAACAGAAATTTCCGGAGCATGCTGATCATTTTCTTCATGCCGATGTTCTTCAGTTCAAACCCGAAGCAATCTTCCCGGGACAGTTTGCCGTAATCGGCAATTTCCCTTACAACATTTCTTCGCAGATCCTTTTTAAAATCCTCGAAAATAAAAACCACATTCCCGAAGTAACGGGAATGTTTCAGAAGGAAGTCGGTGTTCGCATTGCCTCGGAGCCCGGCAACAGGGACTATGGAATCCTGAGTGTATTCATGCAGGCATTTTATAACGTGGAGTTGTTGTTTTTCCTTGATGAAAAAGATTTTGATCCGCCGCCGAAAGTGAAATCAGCCGTGCTTCATTTTACCCGGAAACAAAATGAAGAACTGGGTTGCGATGAAAAATTATTTTTCCGCGTGGTGAAAGCAGCGTTTAACCAACGAAGGAAAACGCTCCGGAATGCCTTGTCACATTACATCGATCCGAAAAAAAGAGAAAGCATTCCGTATCTTGACAAGCGTGCTGAAGCGCTGAGCTGGCAGCAGTTTTCGGAGTTAACCAATCACCTGGTGAAATCAGAACACACCTCATGAACATTCTTTTTATCGATACCGTGCATCCGTTTCTCCGTGACCAACTGGAGAAGGACGGACATGCCTGCACCGATGGATCCCGGATGAACAGGAAAGAAATCCTTGATGGTGTTCATGCATTCGATGGAGTGGTGATCAGGAGCCGGATGACGATCGATAAGGAAATGCTGGATGCAGCATCCGCTTTGAAATTCATCGCGCGTGCAGGAGCAGGGATGGAAGGCATGGATGTGGAATATGCGGAAAGCAGGAACGTGGTTTGCCTGAATTCACCGGAGGGAAGCCGCGACGCCGTCGGGGAACATGCTGTGGGAATGTTGCTGTCGCTGCTCAACAAACTTCACGTCGCCGACCGGGAAGTGCGGGAAGGAAAATGGAACCGGGAAAGCAACCGGGGAACGGAACTGAAAGAAAAAACGGTGGGCATCATCGGTTATGGAAACATGGGAAGTTCATTTGCTGAAAAACTTTCCGGCTTCGGCTGCAAGGTGATGGCGTATGATAAATACAAAAAAAAATTTTCAGACCGGTATGCCTGGGAAGCGAGCATGGAAGAAATTTTTGAGCAGGCTGATATCCTGAGCCTGCATGTTCCGCTGACTGATGAAACGGAATACTTAGTGAATGAAGAATTCATCGGCCGGTTCAAAAAAAATATCGTCATCATCAATACGGCACGCGGAAAAATTCTGAAGACAAGTGACCTTGTCAGTAGCCTGAAAAACGGAAAAGTCACCGGCGCCTGTCTGGATGTGATGGAATACGAGGAAACTTCCTTTGAAAAATTTTCAGCATCCCGTTCACAAACAGAAAGGAATGATGCCTGGGAATTCCTCATTCATTCCGATCGTGTTGTTCTCTCGCCGCATATCGCCGGCTGGACGTTTGAATCGCACCAAAAAATTTCGGAAGTGCTGTATGATAAAATACGGAAACTGGTTTGATCCGATTTTCTCAATAGAAAAGAGCGTCTTCAAATCACTATTTTTATTGCAATCTTAGGGTTCATTTTTCAGAATTTGCCGGTTGATTCAAGCGATTAAAAATTTATCTTTGCTTTCTCAGTATTCACCATGGAAAATTTTATTGTTTCTGCCCGTAAATACAGGCCGGTTACGTTTGATACGGTTGTGGGGCAACCGAGCATCACCAATACGCTGAAGAATGCGATCCGGAACCATCACCTGGCGCAGGCGTTTTTATTCACCGGTCCACGTGGAGTGGGTAAAACCACTACGGCACGTATCCTCGCCAAGACGATTAACTGTGCGAACATGTCGGAAGCCGTTGAGGCGTGCAATCAATGCGATTCATGCATCGCTTTCAACAACGGGAACTCATTCAATATTTACGAACTGGATGCAGCTTCCAACAACTCGGTGGATGACATCAGGGCATTGGTCGAACAGGTTCGTTATCCGCCGCAGGGAGGAAAGTACAAAGTGTATATCATTGATGAAGTACACATGCTCAGTCCGAGCGCTTTCAATGCATTCCTGAAAACACTGGAAGAACCGCCTGCGTATGCTGTGTTCATCCTGGCTACTACCGAAAAACACAAGATCATTCCGACTATCCTCTCGCGCTGCCAGATTTTTGATTTCAACAGGATCAGCGTGGAAGACATTGCAAGGCACCTCGGGGAAATTGCAGGAAAAGAAAAAGTACAGGCGGAGGAAGATGCCTTGCACATGATCGCGCAAAAAGCCGACGGCGCACTCCGGGATGCGCTGTCGATGTTCGACCAGCTCGTCAGCTTTGCAGGGAATAACCTGACCTACAAAGCAGTCATCGAAAACCTCAACATCCTCGACTACGATTATTATTTTAAAATGACGGATGATATCCTCGAAGGCAACATTTCATCAGCGCTGCTTACGTTCAATGAAATTCTGAACAATGGTTTTGATGCGCATAATTTCGTGAACGGACTTGCTTCTCACTTCCGTGATGTGTTGGTGTGCAAAGACGAGTCAACACTTAAACTCCTCGAAGTAAGTCCGAATATCCGGGAGAAATATAAAATTCAGTCGAGGCAATGCACAGCCTCCTTATTACTGGATCTGCTCGATATCTCCAGCAAATGCGACATTAGTTACAAAGCGGCGAAGAACCAGCGGCTGCATGTGGAACTTGCATTGCTGAAAATGTGTTCACTGAAATCATCCGGATCTGTTGCGGATCCCTTCAAAAAAAAAGTTGATACAGCAGTGAGCCAGCCGGTTCCTGCATCGACTCCTCCCGTCATAGCGAAGCAGGCAATTCCGGAAGCATCCGTCGTAAAGGAGCCAGACATTCCTGTTGAACCGGCGAAGACAAAAGCACCTGCTCCATCATCCGTCAGGAAAACGATTTCCATTACAGAGAACCTGAATTCGAAATCGAACCCGAAGCCTGAAGCGAAAAAGAAAGAAGAGCCGGCAGAAGAGGTAAAGAATCGTCCGTTCACCCAACCGGAACTGGAAACGGCATGGAGTGATTTCACCAACCGGGTTCACCAGTTAGGAAGGTTGTCGCTGCATGCTTCTTTGATTAAACGCAAACCCGAACTGAAGGATAATTTCATGATCAGTTTTGTGCTGGATAATCCTGCTGTCGAAAAAGACATCAATGAAATAAAAATGGAACTGATGGCTTTTCTAAGAAAAGAACTGGGCAACAGCCAAATTCAGTTTTCCACGGTCATTGAAAAAAACAGTTTGTCTTCAGAAAAAGTTCCCTATACGTCCAAAGAAAAATACGAGCACATGGCCGCCAAGAACCCGGCTTTAAATGAACTTCGCAAGCAACTGGACCTGGATATCGATTACTGAAACCGGGGAGTTTTTACAGAATAAAGTTGGAATCGTTTTCTCCGATTTTATTACCGGTTTTTTAGCCTGGAATAGCACTTTATTTTGTTGAAAATCAGCAAAAAAAATGTTCATTTTTTTAACTTAAAAGTTGCAGAAGTCAGGCCTGTTTTTATTATATTTACCATCTATTGATTGAAAAGAAAAAAGTGACCTGCCTGCCGGTAGACAGGCTTTTTTTAATGAAGAAGAAGCGAATTGTTTTAACGGAACAGGGGGATAAAAAAAAATTTAATGGACGAATTATTGAAAGAAGAAGAAGCGAAAGCCCAAAGAAAATCACAGGAATATTCAGCTGACAGCATCCAGGTGCTTGAAGGACTCGAAGCGGTCCGCAAACGCCCTGCCATGTACATCGGTGATATTGGTTTTAAAGGATTGCATCACCTCGTGTATGAAGTGGTCGACAATTCCATCGATGAAGCATTGGCAGGCCATTGCAAAAACATTGATGTCTTTATCAACCCGGATAATTCCGTTACGGTAAAGGACGATGGCCGGGGTATTCCTACGGCGATGCACACCAAAGAAAAAAAGAGTGCGCTCGAAGTGGTGATGACCGTGTTGCATGCCGGGGGAAAATTTGATAAAGATTCCTACAAAGTTTCCGGTGGGTTGCATGGCGTGGGTGTTTCCGTTGTGAATGCATTGTCCACTCATTTGAAAGTGGATGTACATCGTGAAGGAAAAATTTTCACCCAGGAATATGAGCGCGGAAAACCGTTGTATGATGTAAAAGTTACAGGAGAAACCAACCGGACGGGAACAGATATCACCTTCCTTCCCGACGCTTCTATTTTTATCACGTCGGTTTACCAATACGACACGCTGGCTGCGCGATTACGCGAGCTTGCTTTTCTCAACAAGGGAATCCGGCTCAACCTCACCGATCTCCGTGAAGCAGATGCCGAAGGCAATCATCCTTCCGAATTATTTTTTAGCGAAGGCGGCCTGAGAGAATTTGTTGCTTACCTCGATGAAACCCGTGAGCGGCTTATCGCTGAACCCATTTACATGGAAGGCGAGCGCGGCGGCATCCCTGTTGAAGTGGCGATGCAGTACAACACTTCCTTCAATGAAAATGTGCATTCGTATGTGAACAACATCAACACGCATGAAGGAGGAACACACCTGGCAGGTTTCCGCAGGGCGCTCACCAGGACATTGAAAACGTATGCCGAAAAATCCGGCATGCTTGATAAAATAAAATTTGAAATCAGCGGTGATGATTTTCGCGAAGGGTTAACCGCCGTCATTTCGGTAAAAGTCCAGGAGCCGCAGTTCGAAGGACAAACGAAAACCAAACTTGGAAACAACGAAGCGATGGGCGCCGTCGACCAGGCCGTGAGTGAAATGCTTGCCAATTACCTCGAAGAGCATCCGAGGGAAGCAAAAACAATTGTCGACAAGGTGATCCTGGCTGCCACCGCCCGTCATGCTGCGCGCAAGGCGCGTGAACTGGTGCAGCGGAAAAGCGTATTGACCGGGACCGGACTTCCGGGAAAACTTTCTGATTGTTCCGACAGCGATCCTTCGGTTTGTGAAATTTACCTCGTGGAGGGAGATTCTGCCGGTGGTACCGCCAAACAAGGCCGTAACCGTGCTTTCCAGGCCATCCTTCCTTTGCGTGGAAAAATTCTGAACGTGGAGAAGGCCATGGAGTACAGGATTTATGAGAACGAAGAAATCCGGAATATCTATACAGCACTGGGAGTTTTCCGTGATGAAAAAATAGAAGGCCGTCCGCTCAACATGGTCAAACTTCGTTATCACAAAATTGTGATCATGACCGATGCCGATGTGGATGGAAGCCACATCACGACGCTGATTCTTACGTTCTTTTTCCGTCACCTGAAGGAATTGATAGAAGAGGGTTACCTGTACATCGCCACACCACCGCTTTACCTCGTGAAGAAAGGGAAAGAGCAGCGTTATGCCTGGACGGATGAACAGCGATTGGCTGCCATTAAAGAACTGGCGAAAGAAGGCAAAGAGGAAAACGTAGGAGTTCAGCGTTACAAAGGTCTTGGAGAAATGAATGCTGAACAGTTGTGGGAAACCACCATGAATCCTGCCACGCGTACGTTGAGGAGAATTTCAATTGACAGCGCCGCTGAAGCGGATCGTATTTTTGCGATGCTGATGGGCGATGATGTTCCGCCTCGACGCGAATTCATCGAGAAGAATTCCAAGTATGCGAAGATTGATATTTAATTTGCTGATGGGCTGATGTGAGAATTGAATGATGCAGGAAAAATCTATGAACGTGCGCTTCGTTTTTTGGAGCACACTTTTTTGATTTAAAAATCCGGTAAAAAATTTCGGGAGTCAATATCAGCATCGCCTCATTGGCTAATCATCACATCATCAAATTCTCAAATCAATTCTCCAGTTCCTTCAGCGCCAGCCACGCCATCAAACCCATTCCTGTTTCGAGAGCCGTTTCATCAATATTAAAAGTGGATGTATGAACCGGTGAAATAATTCCTTCGCTTTCATTGCGAACTCCAAGCCGGTAAAAGCAGGCAGGAGATTGCTGGGAGTAAAAAGAAAAATCTTCAGCAGCCATCCATATTTCCAGGTCTTCGATATTTTCTTTTCCTAAAAAATCTTCCGCGTTTTGTCGTGTGCGATCGGTGAGTGCTTCATCGTTGATTAAAAAAGGATAGCCGCGCACGATGTTAAACTCACAGCTTCCTCCCATGCTTTCCGCGATTCCTTCGGCCATCTTTTTCATTTTAAGATGAGCATCATCACGCCACTCTTCGTTCAGTGTACGGAACGTTCCTTCCAAATACACCTCATCCGGGATCACGTTGGTGGCTCCGTTGGCGATGAATTTTCCGAATGAAAGAACGGAAGGTACCGATGGCTTTGCATTCCGGCTCACCACCTGTTGCAGTGATACAATGATGTGACAGGCCATCAGCACGGGATCAATGTTGAGGTGCGGCATGGCGCCATGGCCTCCTTTTCCTTTCACGGTCACGTAGATTTCATCAGTGCTGGCCATGTACAGTCCTTTTCGGAAACCGACTTTCCCCGCTGCAATCTGCGGCATCACGTGTTGCCCCAATACGGCTGATGGTTTTGGATTTTCAAGCACACCTTCTTTGATCATCAGCGAAGCGCCGCCGGGAAGTTTTTCTTCTCCCGGCTGAAAAATAAATTTAACACTGCCTTCAAATTCATTTTTCAGTTCTGATAAAATTTTCGCCACGCCAAGAAGCGATGAGGTATGAACATCGTGTCCGCAGGCATGCATCACGCTTGGGTTTATGGATTTGTAATCCACATGATTGGTTTCGGTAATGGGCAAAGCATCCATGTCAGCACGCAGGGCAATGGTTTTCTTTCCCGGATTTTTTCCTTCGATGATGGCCACCACTCCGGTGTTGGCCATCCGTTTCATATTGCCGATGCCATATTCTTTTAATTTCTCCTCTACAAATTTCTGCGTGCTGAATTCGTGAAACGATAATTCAGGATGCTGGTGGATGTGCCGGCGGCATGAAACAATTTCAGGATGAAATTTTTTGGCAAGGGATTTTATTTTTTCTTTATCAGGAAGCATCTTGATTTTTTTTATGAATAAACGATCATGCGGGTTATTTTCCGAAAAACATTTTCAGCGCGACGAGGAGCATGAACACGGCAAACACTTTTTTCACCATGGAAGCATCCAGGCTGATGGCGATTTTACTTCCGAAAAAACTTCCGGCAATAAACGTAATGCAAAGGATGGCCGCCACTTTCCAGTCCACCATTCCCTGGCGGTGATAATTCAGTACAGCCAGTATGCCGATGGGCGGAAGCATCATGGCCAGCGATGTTCCCTGTGCTTCATGCTGACTCATCCCGAAAAAATAAACGAGGCATGGAACAATGATAAGTCCGCCGCCGATGCCGATGAAACCGCTGAACATGCCCGCCATGATTCCCACGGCAAGAATGATAATAATAGATGTCATGGTATGTTGCTTTTGCATGAGAATTAAAAATCAAGACTCAGAGAAAGATAAAAAACGGATGGCTTCACCAACCCGTCCTGTATTCCCCATGCCCAGTCGGCACGGACGAAATAACCAATCAGCCGGCTTCTGATTCCAAACCCGTAACCGGCTACGATCGGTTCATGCTGGCTGTTGAGCGTTACTGTGAAAGGTTGGTTGTAAATCACCTGGTTGTTGAGTATGCTGGTTGAATCATACGGCGACTTGCCCGTCCAGGCTGTTCCGATATCAGCAAACCCGACTACCTGGAAGTTGCGGATGAAATCAGATTTGATCGGGCGGTTCAGCAGGTAACGGAAAACAGGAATCCTGAGTTCACTGTTGATCAGTGCAAAAGTATTTCCGTTGCGGATGTTCTGGTTGAAGCCTCGGAGATTCGTGGCCAGCGACTGGTATGCGTAGTTCTGCGTGTAATCAATCGGTGTGGTTTGGTCAAAGCTCGGAACAAGCCAGTTGTCCGTCGCCCCGAGGTAATAAATTATTTTTTCATCACCGAAAGAAGTTCCGGCGGCAAAACGGTTTGCCCAGATAATCTCACGGTGAATCTTCAGGTAATGCCTGACGTCGGCGCCAACCACGTACATGTTGGTTTGCGGCTGATCAACCTGCCGGTAATATTCACCGAAAATTTTCAGTCGTGTGCCGTTGTAAAGATTCAAACCGGTGTTGAGTGTGTTGTCTAAAACATATTCCACGCGTCCCGTCGCCCAGTTCATGTATTGATTCGGCTCTTTGAGCGTTGCAAGTTCTGTCGACAGGAAAACCAGCCTGTCGTTGCGATACGCAACAGAACCCCTGATGCTTGATACATCGCTGAATGGCCACTTGCTGTAATATCTTAACTCATGCGTGAAGACTTTGGCGACAACAAAGCCGGCGGAAATCTCCCGTGCCTGCCGGTAGAACGTCACCTGTTTATCCATTCTGCTTCGCAGGTTTTCGTAACTCAGAAAATATTCGTTGCTGTTCAGGTCGCCGGCAAGTTTGAACCCGCCGGTGATGCGGTAATCTTCGAGGAGGTCGCTGATTCCTAATTTGAAAAAACCATTCAGCCCCGGGTTAAAATAAACGGCGCCTCCGCCGGTAAATGCCTGGTAAGTGTTGTTCAGTAAACTGTTGTCGAGCTGACTTACAAAATACGTGGATGAAAAAGCGGGATCGTAATTCCGTTGTTTAGGAAGAACAAAAATCACGGAGTCGTTGGCAACCGATGTTGGCTGAGCAGCAGGAACATCATGAACCTGCTGCATCTCTTTTTCTTTTTTCTTTTCGGATTTTTTATTTTTTGATTTCGGAAACTCCGCCTGGAAAACATAGTTGTCGATATCCACGTGATTGGAATCAGGAACAATTTTATTTTCTGTGTTGTCGCCGGTAACAATGGTTTCGCCTGCATTCCCGGTTCCTGTTATAGCAGGCAGTTCCTGTCCGGGTGGCCTGGTGAGCGAAGTTTTTTCTGGTTCATTTCTGAAAAGTGTTTTGGGAACCGTGCTTTGGGAAGTATTGGCTTTAGGTATCCTGTTTACAAACATGCGCATTTTTCCTTCGGAATAAAAAATTTCACTGAGGCTGTTCCTGTTGAAGTTGATGTCCTGTGAAAGAATGTTCCGTGAATAATTGGTCTGCGGATAGGTTTGAACAATCATCCGGTAATGTTCCGTCGTATCCACAAAGCTGATGGCGCTGTCGAGGTGAGCTACGTAACGGTTTACAATCCCGTTCTCATCACCGAGGTAGGCAATGTTCGACTCATCGTATTGCATCGGCTGAAATTCATTGAATGCGGGAGTGTTGGTGATTCTCCTGAGAGTCCGGCTTTTATTTTTATAGTAATAGAAGAAAATATCAAAATTGCTGCTGGCAGGCAGTGCATTTTTTTTGTCGACATCCAGTGTGTCGTTCACACGGTTGGAACTGAAAACAATGGCTTTTGATTTATTGACGAAATGTGGATTCAGATCATCGTACACATCTTTGGTGATCTGCTCGTACGTTCTTGAACGCAGGTTGAAAACGAAAATATCACTCTGTCCTTTTTGTATGGCCGACATCACGATGCTTTGCCCGTCATCCGAATAAGAGAAGTCGAGCACTTTTTCAAAATTGAAAAGATTCGACTCTTCGTATTTTTTGGTAGCCGGTTCATACGTCGCCATCCAGAGTTTTCCTTTTTTTTCCCTGATCATTGCCAGCACTCGGCCGGTAGGATGCCAGGCAAGAGCCGGGAAGGTTTCATCAGTCTCCAGCGAATAGGAACGGAATCCGCCGCGCTGAATTTTTTTCTTTTTCTTCTTTTCAGTATCGTATAAAATTACTTTGTAACGGCCGAGATCGTTGGTGACGTATGCAATGTAGCGCCCGTCAGGACTGGCTTTTAGCTGGTTGTAGATCAGAAATGATTTCGGTTTTTTTACAATAGGCTGTTGCGGAAGGGAGTCGCGGTTCACATCGGAGCCGGCATATATTTTATTCATCGCATCCTTCCAGTTGTCGGCAAGCAGGTTCATGGAAACGCCGAGCACATACAGGAAACCACTTTCCACGTTTCGGTTGATGCGCGTCATGTAAAGAAGATTCGATACGGACGTTTCACTGTAGGTGTCGATGATGTATTTCCAGATGGAATGCCCGGCGTACAAAGCATCGGTGCCCGTGAGGTGATTGAACTTCAGGTATTTTTTATGGACGATTCCGTCGCGCACACGGTTGTCAATTTCCACGTCCCATTTTCTCGAGATGTAGGAAATCAAACCGTTCAGGTACCAGTCGGGGAGTGAAAGCAAAGCAGAGTTCTGAATCCTGTCTTTGATATCGCCACCGTACATGATCTGGTCAATGAGAACACGTGCAATTCCTGAGCGGATCTGCTCGTGAAGCTTTTCATGATCACCGGTGAAATAAAGAAATACTTTGTTGCCGACTATTTTGGTGACACCGCCGACATTGTTGGTGTTGTCTTCCGTCTCCAAACCGATGTTGCTTTGCTTGGCATCACTCAGCTTATTATAGATGATGAACTGGATTCGCCCGTCCAGTTTGTAATCGAGAAGTTTTTCAATTTCTTCCAGGTCCTGATCGGCTGTTCTTCCTGTATAGGAAGCAAGTTCAAGTCCTCCGAGATAATAATATGTGTCGAAATTCTTCCACTTCATGAACGTCCAGAAGCGGTCGTCATACTGCACACGGTTTTTTCCGAATGTCATCTGGTAGCCGTTGTAAAACTGGGCGGAACTGTTGAGGGTAATCAAAATGAATAACATCCAGAGGAGGATGAATCCGGAAAAATTCTTTTTGGCGTTCAGGGTAACAAACACAAAAGTTGAGTTCAGATTAGTCTTGCGAATTTAACCAAATTTATCTTACGAAAACCGTTCACCGGGTGAGTGGTTTAATAAGTTATGCAATCATTCCTGTCAGTTCTTTAATAAGGACAGCATTGTTTACTTTCGCCATTCAAATTCACAGCAGCCAATGATCACTGTTACGTATTTTACGTTTGGCCCGTTCCAGGAGAACACGTATATTTTATACGATGAAACGCAGGAATGTATCGTTGTGGATCCGGGATGCTATGGCCGGGAAGAAAAAAAGGAGCTCGTTGATTTTATCGAATTGAATAAATTGAGAGTGGTGAAGCTGATCAACACACACGGACACATTGATCACATGCTTGGAAATAATTTTGTGGCCGGAAAATTCAATGTCGCGCTTGAAATGAATGAGCATGATGTAAAACTGCTGCTGGCGGCACCCACATACGGACAGATGTGGGGAATCGCAGCCGAACCATCTCCCGAACCGGGAAATCTTTTAAGTGAAGGTGATCGTGTGAAATTCGGTAACTCCGTTTTAGAAGTGCTATTCACGCCCGGCCATAGTGAGGGAAGTATTTCATTCTACAGCCGTGAAGATGATTTTGTAATTGCAGGGGATGTTTTATTCAATGGAAGCATCGGCAGAACCGATTTGCCGGGAGGAAATTTTGACACGCTGATCAGCAGCATCAAAGAAAAACTCTTTCCGCTGGGTGATGATTGCAAAGTGTATTCCGGGCATGGGCCGGTAACAACGATTGGCTTTGAAAAAGAATTCAATCCTTTTTTATAAAATATTTTTTGTGAGCGATTTTTTTACGAAGAGGCTGCAAGCCAGTGTCGCCAGTGGTGATACCAGGACATCAATGGTGTAATGGACATGCTGCACGAGTACGAGGCAGCCGACCATGACTGAAAATATCAGCAGGATGTTTTTGAATTGTTTTTGTCCGACTGAAAAATAAAATGCAAGAATGGTGGATACATGTCCGGAGAAAAAAAGATCTTTGGAAATAAGGCGTCCGCCATTGGTGAATAGCTGGACAAATGGCTCCTTCAAAGCGATGTAGCCGGGCGGTGGATTTAATGCAACGAGCGAAAGGGAAGTAATCCTCAGCAACGTAACCAGCGCGTAAATCTCCAGTCCGATCAAAAAGTTTTTTGGTTTGAGGATGTTGCAGAATAGCCCGATGAGAATTCCGGAATAAAGAAAAAAGAAAACCGTCCAGGAAATGTCTTTCGGCGGAATGAGGTTGAGCAAAGGATCATTCAATATTTTCCCGTCACGGGCTTCGAGGTAATCAAAGAAATATGGAAAGAAGAATGCAAAGCCAATGACAACTGCCAGGAAAAAAATAAACTGTACCCGGAAGGATGGCTGCTTCCAGGAATGGCTCCAGGCCTGCTTTACAGGAGTGAAAGAAGAGAAGGAGTTGGTTTTATTTTTCAACGGTTCAGGAATTATTTTCTAACGTCATCGAATAAAGGAAATCATGCGAGCCAGGAGAGCAGGTTCAGCATGGTTTTTTCAACCTCTTCGCTGTTCCAGCGTTCTTCAATATGTTCCATCTCCATGATCTTTTTCATGATTTCATCCTGCCGTTTTCCATTAGACAATGCAACGGAATAAGGAATGTGAGCGCTGAAGGTAACCTGCGAATACAGCGAAAGCCATTGGTCGGGATGCTTCTCGTGAAACCACGCTTCAATTTTTTTACGGAGCAGGAATTTTTTGTCGCCGACAAGGTCGCGCATCTCGATAAAATTTTCAAGTGCAAGTTGTGCGATGGCATCTGAATTCGGTTTCCGGGATTGTTCAAAATCTTTAAAGAGTTTTTCCCAGTCGGTTTCATTTTCATCCATGAGTTCCTGCAGGATGGTGCAGTCTTCAAAACCGCAATTCATCCCCTGTCCGAAGAACGGAACGATGGCATGAGCCGCATCGCCGATCAGGCACATTGTATCATTGTAACTCCACGGGAAACAACGCACGGTGACGAGGGAGCCGGTCGGGTTGCGAAAGAAATCATCAGCCAGTGTCGGCATCAGCGGTACGGCATCGGGAAAAACACGAGTGAAAAAGTCGATGGTCTTTTCTTTCGTATCGAGTTTGCTGAACGACTCTCCTCCTTCGAACGGAAAAAATAACGTACAGGTGAAGCTGCCATCGATGTTCGGCAGCGCAATCAGCATGTACCCACCGCGCGGCCAGATGTGCAAAGCATTTTTCTCCAGGTTCCATTCGCCGTTTTCAGCAGCGGGAATATTAAGTTCTTTGTAACCATGCTCAATGTAATATTGCGAATATTGAAAACGATCTGTCGATAACTGAAGTTGATGCCTGGCTGCTGAAAAAGCGCCATCGGCTCCGAAGATGACATCGCTTTCTACAGAAGAATTTTTTTTCGTCAGCTGGTTCTCGAATTTCGCAACTGAGTTTTCAAGATCGACACCAGTGCATCGTTCGTCAAAAAAGATTTTTACTCCCGGGTTTCGCTCTGCCAGGTTCATCAGTTCGATGTTCAGTCCGCCACGAGAGACCGACCAGATCGCCTGGTCTTTTTCTCCATACGGCTGAAAATTCACTTCACCGTTTACATGATGGATCATCCGGCCGTACATCGGGATGGCAACTTTCCTGATTTCATCAGCGATGCCTGTGCGTTCAAGTCCGCGCCAGCCGCGGTCGCTGAGTGCGAGGTTGATGCTTTTTCCGGCAGAGATTTTTTCTTTCCTCATATCCGGCCTCCGCTCATACACATTTATTTTGTGCCCGCGTTTGGCGAGGTAAATGGAAAGCAGGCTTCCTACGAGGCCTGCTCCAAGTATGGTGATGTTTTTTTTCATGGCTGTTCATGCATCAGTTGTTGTTTCAGTATTTCCCCGAAACGGAAAATATCTTCGAATGAATTGTAAAGCGGCACCGGCGCAACGCGAATCACATCCGGTTCACGCCAGTCGGTGACCACGCCCTGCTTTGCGAGGGCATTGAACACTTCTTTTCCTCTTTCAGCAAAGACGAGCGATAACTGGCATCCTCTTTCATGTTTATTTTTCGGAGTGATGATGTGCACCGGTTCGTTCTGCAGAGTTTTTTTCTGCATGGCTGCACGGTTGACTTCTTCGATTACAAATTCAAGATAAGCCGTAAGCATTTCGCTTTTCATTCTTAAATTTTCAATTCCCGCCTCATCGAAAATATCCAATGAAGATTTCAGTGCCGCCATCGACAATACGGGATCGTTGCTCAAAGCCCACGCTGATGCGGTTTTTGCAGGTTCAAACGTATGCGTCATTTTAAATCTGGTCTCCGGATCATTTCCCCACCATCCGGCGAATTGCGGAATCCGCCCAAGGCGGACAAAATGTTTTTCATGCACAAATATTCCGGCAACACTTCCCGGTCCGGCATTCAGGTATTTATAACTGCAGAAACAGGCATAGTCAACATTCCAGTCATGTAGTTTCATCAGCACATTCCCGGTGGCATGAGCGAGGTTGAACCCGCAGGTGGCGCCTGAACGGTGTGCAGCTTCCGTGATTTTTTCAAGATCAAAATACTGACCGGTATAATAATTCACAGCACCGAGCATCACTGTGGCAAGCGAATCTCCTGCCTCTTCAATGGCCTGGATGATGTCTTCCGTCCTTAAAGTATATTCTCCTGTTCTTGGCTTGAGATAGATGATGGCATCGTCTGGGTTGAGTCCATGAAATTTTGCCTGCGATTGTACTGCGTATAAATCAGATGGGAAAGCATCGTACTCGCAGATGATTTTGAATCTTTTTTCTGACGGACGATAAAAAGAGACCAGAAGGAGATGCAGGTTCACGGTAAGAGAATTCATCACCACCACTTCATTGCTCTTTGCTCCCAGTAGTTTCGCCACGCTATCTTTCAGAAACTCTTTGTAATGAAACCATGGATGTCGCGCATGAAAATGTCCCTCCACGCCATACGTGGCCCAGTCTTCCAGTTCATTCAACACATATTCCTGGAGCTGTTTCGGCTGCAGTCCAAGCGAGTTGCCGGTAAAATAGATGGCCTCTTTCCCATGGATCATGGGGAAATAAAACAGTTCCCTGAATTTCTTCAAAGGATCCTGTGCATCAAGCTGCCGGGCGAATTGTAAACTATTGATAAAAATCATGTGAATCGGTAGAGCCCAAAAGTAGTATTTTGAAGTATATTTGCCTGCTCAATTTTACGATTATGAAAAACGAAAAATCAACACAACTTTTTGAAGCAGCAAAAAAATATTTTCCCGGCGGAGTGAACTCCCCGGTGCGTGCATTCCGTTCGGTAGGAGGAGCGCCCTTGTTTATTGAACGCGGCGATGGCTGCAGGATCTGGGATGCCGATGGAAATGAACTCATCGATTTCTGTTGTTCCTGGGGGCCGCTGATTCTCGGTCACAATCATCCGGGAGTAAGAGAAGAAATTGTGAAAGCTGTTGATCTCGGAACTTCTTTCGGTGCGCCGACAAGAAAAGAAAATGAACTGGCCGACATCATCCTGAAGAATAACCGGTTCATCGAAAAAATTCGCTTTGTAAGTTCAGGGACGGAAGCCGTGATGAGTGCGCTGCGCCTGGCAAAAGGATACACCGGGAAAAACGTCATCATAAAATTTGACGGCTGTTACCACGGACATGTGGATTCCATGCTCGTGAAAGCCGGCAGCGGTTTGACCACGTTTGGAATTTCTTCTTCGGCAGGAGTGAGTGAAGAGGTGGCGAAGGAAACGATGGTGCTTCCGTTGAATGACAGGCGTGCCGTGGAAGTGGCTGTCAGCGATTTCGGGCACGACATAGCCGCCATCATCATTGAGCCGGTTCCCGCCAACAACGGGTTGTTGTTGCAGGACAAATCGTATCTTGAATTTTTAAGAGAGATCACGAAGAAAAATAACATCCTGTTGATTTTTGATGAAGTGATTTCCGGTTTCCGTGTCGGCTTTGAAGGCGCTGCCGGTTATTACAACATTCAGCCCGACATGATCACGTACGGAAAAATCATTGGCGGCGGAATGCCGGTGGGAGCGTATGGTGCCAGTGAAAAAATTATGTCGCATATTTCTCCTGAAGGAAATGTGTACCAGGCCGGAACACTTTCAGGAAATCCTGTGGCCATGGCGGCGGGAATCGCACAGATGAAAGCCTGTCTTGAAAAAGGTTTTTATGAAGAGCTGGCGGAGAAGACTTCTTACTTTATCAATGAAGTAAAATCCGGGATCAAAAACCTGGAATCAAAAGTGAAAATATTTTCCATCGGTTCCATTTTTTGGTTTGCGTTCACTGACAAAGAAAAAATCCAGGCATCATCGGATATTGATCCGGCGAGCATGGATAAATTCAGAATATTCTACCATGAACTTTTAGAACGCGGAATTTATTTCGGCCCTTCCGGTTATGAAGTGGGATTTGTTTCTGCTGTTCACACGAAGAACGATCTTAAAATTGCAGCAGAAAAAATTGCAGCCGCATTGGGAGTTGTTTTTCAGAAGGAGATGGTGTGAAGCAGGTAGGTTAGTTGTGATTGGGATTCCCTTTGTTGAGGGGTAAATTTAGTCTTGACCAATTCTAATGTCTACATAAATGAGGAAACTTCTGCTAATTACCATCACTTGTTTATTCGTAAACATATTTAAAAGTCGGTAAATTAAATGGCGTGGGTAGTATAAACTTCGTCCTTCAGGTATAAAACTGTGAAACCCTTTAGTGGTTTTGCCCCGACGTTAAATTCAGCTTCAGTTTACTCCGACCTGATGATGATCACTTTCTTCATCACCCAAAAATTTTCATTCACATCACTCACTCTCGCAAAGTAAATTCCCGGCGCTAACTCAGACGTGTTGATGCTGATCACCGGGCCGGATTCAGAAACGGTTTCATCCCGGATGATAACCTGCTTGCCGGTTTCATCCATGATCTCTATTTTCACCTGGTCCGTTTCCGTGCTGCTGAAAATAAAATTCAACTGCTCGTTTGCCGGATTCGGATACAAACTTTGCAGGAAATTATTTTTATCCGGGTTCGTGACGGAGATTACCTGCGACAACGAAAATTTTCCATCGTTGTCAACCTGCCTGAGCCGGTAATAATTGACGCCACTGAAAGGATGAAAATCGAAAATCGAATACGTAAGCTGCATCGTGCTGTTGCCGGCGCCTTTCACCTGTGCAATGGATTCAAAATTATTTCCATCCTGTGAACGTTGCACTTCAAAATAATCGTTGTTGGTTTCCGTCGCCGTAATCCATTGCAATTTTATTTTTTCATGGATGAATTTTCCTGAAAAGTCGAGCAACCGGATGGGCAGCGGGTTTACCATACTCGTTAAAGATCCGAACGTAATGGTACCGAATGAAGTCACCGCTGAAACTGTTCTTACCGTTCCGGCAGTGGCACCGGTACAGGCACCGGTAGTGGTTACGACATTGTTGTTATTTTCCCAGCCCGAACCATTCCAATGTGCAGCCCTGAGATCGGACGTTCCGCAATCATCAATTCCGCTCCAGGCAGCATCTTCCCAGTAAAGCGTCACGGTTGCATTCCCGGTTCCCGCTGTTCTGTCGAGCTGCCAGTATTCAAGTTTGCTCACATCATGAAGAGCAGGTGCCGGAGAAGCCGCCATGGTCGCGGTGTTGGAATATGGTACGGCAAAATACTGTGCGGTGAAAGTGGAAGAAGAGGATGGAGCGCCGATTTCTATTCGCGCCCATTTGGTTCCGTTACCGTAACCTGTCGGGAAAATAAATGCAGTGGTTCCCGTTTTCGTCATCGGCCCGTTTACATAACTGCTGGCGCTGGTTCCGGAAGTCGTGGAGCCTGCAATCATGTTAAGGATGTTCGTGGCAGTCGTCACAAGATAACCTCTTGTCAACGTCAGCGCTCCGTTCACATTGATCACATTTCCGAGTGTGACCGTTGCAGAGGACAGTGCTGCCGTTGTATTGTTGATGGTAAGATTATTAAAAGTCGTTGCAAATGTTCCGCCGATACTTTGTGCGGCGGCTCCGTTAAAGGTGACGGTACCGGTGGAAGGAATGAATGCTGTACTCGCTGAGTTGTTCGTCCAGTTGTTACCGACACTGAAACTGATTCCGTTTGCATCCAGTTGCCCGGCAGTCAGCGTAACATCATGTTTGAAAACCATGTTCGGAGTTGCATTCAGTTGTGCTTTTGCATTGCTGCTGTTCACCGTGAGGTTGTACAAAGGAACGGTTGATTCAATTTGAATGGTTTGTGATGCAGGCGTGGTGGCATCGCCGATCTGCAAGGTTCCGCCCGTGACATTGTAAGTGCTTGCATAACATTGAAACCCGAAAAGACTGGAAGCACCGCCTCCTTGTCCTGCTTTTTTGATGACAATCGTTCCGCCCGACATGGTGAATGATCCTCCTGTGTTCGACATGTCAAACGGTGCAACACTGGTACTCGTACTTCCGACTGTTGGAACGTTGAGAGTGCCGCCACTCATCGTGAAATTGAGCGGGTAACTGTTTGTTGTCGGTGTAATTCTTCCTGCAATGTTCAGAATGCCACCGTCGATGATTAACGTTGCGCTTACCGTGCGAATCCGGTTATCCAGTGCCATTCCCATGTTTATGGTACCCGCAGAAACATGGAGTACTCCGTCAATCGTCCAGTCGATAGATGCTGTTGAATTGATGGTTCCCCCGTTATTCCATAACCCGGCTGAATTTGGAATAAGATAAGGAGTGGTGGTAATGTCTGCTATGAACGGAACGATGGTAGATGCAGAAGAAAGTTTGAAGGTACCATTCGATAAGTTTAATCCGCCTGCCGTCATTGTAATCACGCTTTGCACTTCCAATATGTTGGCAGTGCTGATACCCATGTTCAGTGTTATTTCGCTGAAGCTCACAGTTCCTGTTCCGGATACAACCTGGCTCCCGTTTTTATTGAAAGTCACATTGCATACATCGGTTGCATCGGCACTGATCATATTAAAAGTATTTCCTGCGCCAACGGTGAGGTTTCCTCCGATGGTAAGGGTGTGTATTCTTGCACCCGTTGCATTACTCACGCTGAATGTTCCGTCGTTTACATTCACATCACCGGAAACAGTCAGGCTTACATTGAGTGCCGTGTTGAATCTTAAGGTCGCCGTACCGGCTCCTGTTACACCGATGGTGACAGAGTTGGCAACTGCCGCCGAAGTAATCGAAACAGTAACTGCGTTGTTGATGGTCACCACATCAGCAGCAGTAGGAACGGCCGCAGAACCGGCTGCACCACCTGCTGTTGCTGCCCAGATGGCACTGCTCCAGTTGCCTGTTGTCACCGCAAACCGTGCTGCAGCCTTTGAATGATTCATGCTCATCATGAAAAAAAAGGGCATGAGGAAAATGAAAAAAGTTTTCCGGTCGAATAACGTACTTATAAAGGAGATTAATTTCAGAAACATAGGGGTTATTAATTTCAATTTCAATGGATCTTTTAGAAGTAAAATTGGATGTCAAATGTACTGTGCTGAACAATGTTTACTTAAATTGTTGACTACTTAATTGGGGCTTGAATTCAGAATAATACGATTTTGTAGTTTCCAAAATTAGCAATCGCGAAGCCCCTGTCGCAATATTATGCTGTTATCTCATTGATAAATTTGACGAACCCTTGTATTCACTTGGTAAATGAGCGTTTTGGGACTTTTGAGAGGGCGATAACCTTGGTTAAGGGCAGATTTGAACCTGTGTTGAAAACGAAGTAACAGTCCTTCCCCGAGATTCTAAAAAAATTCAGTTACCAGCCGAAGAATAGGTCAGGAGTATGGATTTCCAAAATCAAAAAAGCTCCAGAATCCTTTCTTCGCATTTTTCTTGTTCCATAAATAGATTTCGCGGGCAACGGGAAGCCACTCTTTATTTCCGGATTTCATCAGCCATTCAACGGCAGTTTTATTTCCTTCGGAA
Organism: Bacteroidota bacterium; assembly: GCA_026391945.1. Taxonomy (GTDB): domain Bacteria; phylum Bacteroidota; class Bacteroidia; order AKYH767-A; family 2013-40CM-41-45; genus JAPLDA01. Next base: position 45,943 of record JAPLDA010000055.1, read on the forward strand.
GCATCAATCAGCGCAGCCAGTTCACGATGACCGCTTTTGATCAGGAATAATTTGGCGTTGTCGTTTCCATGAAAAGCATCCACCAATGCCGCCAGTTCACGGTGATTGTTTTCGAGTAACCACCGAAAAGATTTTTCCACGTTTTCAAAGGCTTCCCAGAATTCATAAAGTTCGCGGCAACCATTTCCGGCCAGCCATTCTTTTGCGCCTTCTTCCTGTTTGATGAGAGCGCATAATTTCAACAATGAAGTAATGTCGTATTTCCTCATACCATGATTTTGAATAGAAGAATAAATATCAACTGCAGGTGCATGGTTCCGTCAACGAATATCCGGAAATAATATGGATCGCGTTGTGCATTTGAAAATAGGATCAGCGCTGCGGCTGCTACTGCAGAAGCATACATGGAAACCGGAAAGTAATTTTCCGGCCGGAAGAGCGGCAGCATGGCGGGTGACCGGAGGTGAACCAAAAAAACAAACATCGCCAGTGCCACCAGCGCGAAGGCCTTGGATTTCCTTACACCAACCCTGACAGGCAATGTCACATTTCCCCATCGTATTTCCTGTTCCATGTCGCGGATTTCAAAGGGGATGCAGATGGCGAGGACGAAAAGAAATCTTTCGGCAAAGAAGAGGAGAGAAGAACCTGTGAAAGGATCCTCTCCGCAATCCATCAATGGGAAAATGACTGTGGTGATGCTCCAGACGATGGCCACTGTTGAAATTTTAACCAGGAAAATTTCTCTCAGGCGTTTTTTTTTATTCCCGATTTGCAAAAATGGAATGGAGTAGGCAAAGGTGATGAAACTGAGAGGAAGAAACAGCGCGATTATTTTCCATTGAATGAAAAATGAGGATAAGGCAATTCCCGCCGTCGATACCACGAGCATGGTCTTCGTCAACGCCGGAATGTTTTTTAAACGCGAAATGTTTTCAGTGGGAGAGAATGAAAGGTGAGGGAAGAAGCGGGAAATTTTATGGAAGTTATAAATCAAAAGTGTGGAGCTGAAAACCAGTACGGTGAGTGCGCTGATGCGGAGCCCGGAATGTACAGAAGCGTACGTCACCTCAACAAGACATGCGGCCGCAGATGCAATGAAGAGGTGCGAGGAAAGAAGAAAGTCTGCAATTTTTTTTACCGGGTTCATTCATTTCTTCAAAATAAATCTGAAGGTCGTGAACCCAACTGCAAACCCGGCAAAACCATACAGGATGGAATTCCTGATTTTCTTATCACGGATTTTACGTTCATACCCTTCCCGGTATTCATCGGCATGAAGCCAGAGAGGATCTGAAACTTTTTGTTTCGAAATATCAGGAGAAAACGATCCCGAAGCAGTAGAATAAATCGCAGGACCAACGAGTCCGTAGATGGCAAACAGGCTGGAACCTCCTCCGCAAAAAAAAGCGACGGCTTTGTTCAAATTGTTTTTATAATATTTCATGGCATCCTGTTCGCCGCGGATGAACATCCTCATCTGTTCCACATTAAAATCAGTTTCGTCAATTGAATCGGGCTGGTACATGATTCTTTCAGAACCATCCGGGTGAATGATCGAAAAAATATTTTCAGAACCGATGCGTTTCATCCGGCTTCCGGCCTTCATTCCTTTATAAGAAATCGCATAGCCGCCGTATTCAATACTGGAGGCAACGATTGTTTTTCCGCTTAATAAAACGATGGTGTCCTGAGCTTTTGAATAGGATGTAAAAAGAAAAATCAATAGTAAAAGGAGGGAAGTCCTCAAAGTCATGACGGAATTTTTTTCAAAACTACGACAAATTAACCGTGATCGAAAATCCAACGCATCATGGATATTTTTTTTCAAAAAGTGCTGTGAAGTTGAGTTCACAACTTGTTCCGGGTTAATACCTTTTATTCATTAAATTTGCTGCCTCTTAATTAAAAATTCTTTTACATGTCACGATTTGATTTTGCTTCACGCCACATCGGTGTGAATGATGAGGAAACAGCGCAGATGCTGAAACAAACCGGCAACGGCTCTTTGGAACAATTGATTTCTGAAACGGTTCCGCAATCCATCCGTCTTAAAAACAAACTGAATATTCCGGCAGCGTTAAGTGAAAATGAATTTCTTGAACAGTTGGGAGAAACTGCTTCGTTGAATAAAATTTTCAAATCGTACATCGGGCTTGGCTATTCCAATTGCTTTACTCCGGGAGTGATTCAACGAAATATCCTGGAAAACCCGGGATGGTACACGGCCTACACGCCTTACCAGGCAGAGATCGCACAAGGCCGGCTGGAAGCGCTGTTGAATTTCCAGACAATGGTACTCGATCTTACCGGGATGGAAATTGCCAATGCTTCTTTGCTGGATGAAGCCACTGCCGCCGCAGAAGCCATGCACATGTTTTATGCATCACGCTCCCGTGAAGCACAACAGAAAAACAGCAATCGCTTTTTTGTTTCCGATACCTGTTTCCCCCAAACGATGGACGTATTAAAAACACGTTCGGCTCCTCTCGGAATTGAACTGGTGTTCGGCAATCATCTTGAAGTTGTTTTGGATGAAAGCTTTTTCGGAGCCTTGATACAATACCCGGCTTGTTATGGTGAAGTTCATGATTATAAAAAATGGGCGGAAGAGGCTCACTCAAAAAATATTTCGGTGGCTGTAGCAGCCGATCTCCTGTCGCTGGCCTTGCTTACGCCGCCGGGCGAGTGGGGGGCCGATGTGGTGTTGGGAAATACGCAACGGTTTGGAATTCCATTGGGGTTCGGCGGTCCGCATGCTGCGTTTTTTGCAGCGAAAGAAAATTCGAAACGTGAAATGCCGGGAAGGATCATCGGTGTGTCGGTAGATGTTCACGGGAACCGTGCGCTGAGAATGGCGCTGCAAACGAGGGAGCAGCACATCCGCAGGGATAAGGCCACGAGCAACATCTGCACCGCGCAGGTTCTGCTCGCCGTGATGGCCGGGATGTATGCCGTGTATCACGGTCAGGATGGAATAAAAAATATTGCGTCAACCATACATCAGCGGACTGGCATGCTGGATGCAGGATTGAAAAACCTTGACTTTGTTCAGCTGAATAAAGTTTATTTTGATACGCTGCTGGTTGATGCAGACAGTCATTTGGAAGCCATCAGGCAAAAAGCGCTGGAAGCAAAAATCAACCTGTGTTATGTGGATGATCGTTTCATATCCATTAGCCTGGATGAAACCACCAGTGAAAAAGATGTCGCCGTACTGCTCACTATTTTTGCTTCGGCGAAAGGAACCACGGTAAAAAACGATCTAAAAAAAACGTTGCAGGAAGTGATCACCAGTACATCGAAACGATCTTCTTCTTTCCTCACTCATCCCGTTTTTAATTCCTGTCATTCGGAAACGGAAATGCTTCGTTACATTTCTTCCCTTGAGAAAAAAGATTTGTCGCTGAACCATTCCATGATTCCATTGGGATCCTGTACGATGAAGCTGAATGCCACATCGGAAATGATTCCCGTGAGCTGGCCGTCGTTCAATGCCATTCATCCGTTTGTTCCGGCTGACCAAGCGATGGGGTATGCTAAAATCATTTCTGAGCTGGAAACTTTTTTGTGTGAGATCACAGGCTTCAAAGCCGTTTCACTGCAGCCGAATTCCGGCGCACAGGGCGAATATGCCGGGTTGATGGTGATACGTGGTTATCATCTGAGCCGGGGAGACCAGCATCGGAACATTGCATTGATTCCTTCGTCGGCGCATGGTACCAATCCGGCAAGCGCCGTGATGGCGGGAATGAAAGTGGTCGTTGTAAAATGTGATGACATCGGCAACATCGACATTGCGGATATGCGGATGAAAGCAGAACAATACAAGCATGAACTTTCCTGTCTCATGGTTACGTATCCTTCCACCCACGGTGTGTTTGAAGAAGGAATCAAAGAGATCACGGGAATCATTCATGAGTACGGCGGACAGGTGTACATGGATGGAGCCAACATGAACGCACAGGTTGGATTAACGAACCCGGCGACGATTGGGGCAGATGTGTGTCACCTCAACCTGCATAAAACTTTTGCTATTCCACATGGCGGCGGCGGTCCGGGCATGGGACCGATCGGCGTGGCTTCTCACCTCGTGGAATTTCTTCCCTCACATCCTGTTGTAAAAACAGGAGGAAAGAATGGAGTGCATGCGGTATCGGCTGCTCCGTGGGGAAGTGCCAGCATCCTTTTGATTTCGTATGCATATATCAAAATGCTTGGTGCAAAGGGACTGACTGATTCCACCATAGCGGCGATCCTGAACGCGAATTACATCAAGGCGAAACTTGAACATCATTATCCGGTTTTGTACAAAGGTTCTCACGGAAGATGTGCGCATGAAATGATTCTGGATTGCCGGCCGTTTAAACTTTCTGCCGGAGTGGAGGTGGAGGACATCGCCAAACGCCTGATGGATTACGGCTTTCATGCTCCTACCGTTTCATTTCCTGTTCCCGGAACATTGATGATAGAGCCGACGGAAAGCGAATCCAAAACAGAACTCGATCGTTTTTGTGATGCGATGATTTCCATCCGGAAGGAAATTGAAGAAATTGAAAACGGTTCGGCCGACCGGAAAGACAATGTGTTGAAAAATTCCCCGCACAATGTTTTTGAAGTGATGAGTGATGAATGGAAACATTCCTATTCAAGAAGCAAAGCGGCGTTCCCGTTACCGTATATCCGTCAGAATAAATTCTGGACATCCATCGGAAGAGTGGACAATGCCTATGGCGACCGCAACCTCGTTTGCAGTTGCCCGCCTGTGGAGAGTTATGAAGAAGTGGTTTCGTGAGGTAAAATATTCGCTGTACTTTTTCTTTTCCTTTTAATTATCAGATTAAATAACAACCTCTATGCGCGCGTTAATGATTATCCTATTCTTAATGCTTCAATAAATAAAATCAAGAATTATCACTTCCTGAACTATACCGAAATTGAACTGTATGCATTGCTTGTTAATAAGCTTGAAAGGGTCTTTAAATTAGGAATAAAAACAGACACATCCGGTAAATATCTCATTATTTATTTTCATGAAAAGAAATTTAAACTATCAAACGATGGTAAGAATAAGCTTAATGAGTTCTGTGACTACTTAAAACCCATTGTTCTGAACATATTTAACAAATCTGATCAGACTGCTGAACTCAACTATGATTTTTATCTTTCTAACATGCTTGCGGCTGATATTGACAGCAAAATATTTGACAATAAAGTATATAAATTTTATGAGGAACGCCGGGATAGTTGCCAGGATTTTAAAATAAATAAAAACAATGATTTTGTTATATCGGAAAACGGACTGGATAATAAAGGTAATCTAGCACTTGCCGAAACTAAAATAATTGGTGTAAACAATATTCCAATTGATTATTTTACAGTGGAAGCCCTACGGAAATTCCTGTTTGACAATAATAATCACAATCCTCAATTTAATCTCATTGACAATAATGAAATCGGTTTCAACACTTGTCATTTAAAAATAAAAAAAGAGAAGGAGGAGGGTTTTAGGATAGACAAGAATGGGATTTGCTACATTAAATACGTACCTAATTCTGGTTGGCCATTTAGTTACAATCTCCATGACCGATTATCGACCAACTGTCTCAACATAAAAAAAATAATTATTGATTTACGACATAGTTCTTTCGGGTCGATACGTGAGGCCATTGATATCGCTAATTTTTTTCTTCCTCAAGGTTTGCCATTGGCTGAATTAATTGGCAAAAACCAAGATACAACAAAATATGTTTCTTTGAATTACAACTTGTGTGAAAACACACCAATATTTTTATTTATCGATGAAGCGTCATCTGGAGCTGAAGAAATTTTAGCCCGTATCCTGCAGGAATATAAACGGGCAACAATCATTGGTGAAAAAACAGATAGTAATGAGAAGATTCATAGAGCATTTGAATTAATGAATGATTATTATGTTAATATTTACATTGGGAACCTACTAATTGTCAATAAATACAAATTAGGCGAGGACTTTGTTGTTCCAGACATCTATTCTGACCAACCCGATCCTGAAAAATTTATTAAGTAATATGCAGGACGAACGAATGAGTCCAATTCCCATGCTATCAGGTCTTCGCACGAAGGCATGAGGGAAGAGAGACCTGGCAGAGATTATCAGTGTTGGAATATAGTGTCAGGTTTCGCCAACTCACAAGCCTGGCGAGAATACACTACGAGAAACCTCCCTGGGTTAAGTGCCATTATTTTTTATCTTTACTAAAAACAAACCATGTACGAACGCGCAAAATATTTCAGTGGAAAATTTATTCGTAATGGCATTGCCGGTTTTTTCCTCAGTGGTATTTTCTTGTTTTCCTTTTCTAAAAACAAACCGTTGGTTCCTGTAGTTTTTGTTTTTCTTGTCGCTGCAACAGTTTGGCTTTACTTTGGAATGTTGATCAATAAAAAACTGAAA
>JAPLDA010000100.1 GCA_026391945.1 Bacteroidota bacterium
ATGGCCGGTGAGCCATTAAAAAAATTTATATTAACCCCACCATACGGTGGGCCGCCAAAACTTGCGTACCCCATCATCCAAAGATTGTCGATGCCTTGGGAGTAGGAATGCTGTAAACAAAAAACAAACGAAAGAAGGAGCAGGTTTCTTTTCATTCAAACAAATGTAATGATTTTTCGTGCCGCAGGGTTCCCGTCTTACTGTTGGTAGGTTTCTCCGACACGGAAATGGCTGAAGCCATTTATTGTCCGGGTTTCGATATGGATTGCAACGACTGAAGTCGTTGCCTGATCGTTCTATACTGTCTGGTGCCTGCCTTGCCATAGGCAGGTTTCACCCGACTGCACTCAAATAATAAATACACCGTGGTAACATGGCTGGCCCTTCAATCCGCAATCTAAAATCCGAAATTCGCAATCATCAATTCAATGTAGTATCATAATATACCCCGCCAATCCGCCATCCGCAATTATAAACATCCTGTTCATTTCTTTTCTCCAACAAATGAATCCCTTTTGTAATTTCGCAGGCAAATCCAACGGAACGGATATTTACACATTTGCTTACTTACCGGATTCACCTCACTTAAATTAATTTAAACGATGAAATTTTTTATTGACACCGCCAACCTCGACCAGATCAAAGAAGCACAGGACCTCGGAGTGCTGGATGGCGTAACCACGAACCCGTCGCTGATGGCGAAGGAAGGCATCAAAGGCGAAGCCAATATCCTCAAACATTATGTCGATATCTGCAACATCGTTACGGGTGATGTGAGCGCCGAAGTGATTTCCACCGACCTGAAAGGAATGATTGCCGAAGGCGAACATTTGGCTTCACTACATAAACAAATTGTCGTAAAGATTCCCATGATCAAAGACGGTGTGAAAGCATTGAAATATTTTTCGTCCAAGGGAATCAAAACGAATTGCACGCTGGTGTTCTCTGCCGGGCAGGCGTTGCTGGCCGCCAAAGCCGGTGCTACGTATGTTTCACCGTTTATTGGCCGGCTGGATGACATCAGTTATGACGGCGTTGAACTCATCAACCAGATCGTACATATTTACCGTGTGTACGATTACAAAACACAGGTGCTTGCCGCTTCCATCCGTCACTCCATGCACATCATCCGCTGTGCGGAAGCCGGCGCCGATGTGGCCACGTGTCCGCTCAGCGCCATTCTTGATTTGCTGAAACATCCGTTAACAGACATCGGCCTTGCAAAATTTCTAGCCGATGCTAAAAAATAATGAGGCTTCCGGGAATGATTTTTTTGTATTCATAAAATCACATTCATCATCATAGTCCAGCGTTCCTGATATGCTTCTCCAGATATACCCGGATAACCCGAATCCAGTCCTGATAAAAAAAGCGGTGGATGCTTTGAAGAACGGGGAAGTCATCATCATTCCTACCGACACCGTATATGCGCTGGCCTGCGACATTCACAACAACAAAGCGATTGACAAAATCTGCCGGTTGAAAAACGTAAAACTCGACAAAGCGAATTTCTCCTTTGTCTGTTACGATCTCAGCAACATTTCTGATTTCACCAAACCTTTCAGCACGGAGATTTTCAGGCTGATGAAACAATCGTTGCCCGGACCGTTTACTTTTATCCTGAATGCCAACAGCAACGTTCCGCACATTTTCAAATCCAACAAGAAAACCATTGGGATACGCGTGCCTGACAACAACATTGCGCGGACCATCGTGAAAGAACTTGGCAACCCTTTAATGGTGACATCCATCCACGATGAAAATGAAATCGTCGGTTATACGTCTGATCCTTCCGATCTTGATTCAAAATTTTCAGAACAGGTGAATGTCATTATTGACGGTGGTTACAGCGATGTTCATCCTTCTACCGTCATTGATTGTTCGGGAGAATTGCCGGTAGTCATCCGGGAAGGAAAGGGAAAAGTGGAAGAAAGCCACTGAACGTTTACCGGATCAAAAATACGCGGCCGACTTTCCGCACAGGTTCATTGTTGTCAATGCTGAAATTCAACAGCCACACATACACATCCGACTCCTGCTCTTTGCCTTTGTAGGAGCCATTCCACGGGCTGTTCATGTTATCTGATTCAAAAATTTTTTCGCCCCAGCGGTTAAAAATTTTCATGTTAAAAGAAGTCACGTTGGTTCCGGATGCAAAGAAAAAATCATTTCTTCCATCGCCATTCGGCGTAAAAGCATTCGGTGCGATCACATCGTCGAGGCATTCTTCTTTCACGACGATTGTATCCGAAGCATAACAACCAAAAGAATTCATCACCGTCACCCAAAAAATTCCCGGCTCATGAATGGTAAGCGATGAAAGAGTTGACGTATCCTGCCACAGATAACTACTGAAGTTTCCTGCATACAAGATCAGTTCATTCCCCGGGCAAATTTTGGAATCGTCACCTAAACTCATCGTGAAACTTCCGTAATCATCCACATGAACGGATTTATCTTTTGTGCAGCCCATCGAATCCGTTACGGTGACGGTAAAATCACCGCCGCCAAGATGAGTGAGGTCCTGAGAAAAAATTCCTCCGGGGTTCCATGTATATTGAAACGGAGGAGTTCCATTCAGCACATTCGCATATACAGCTCCGATATTTTTGCTGCATGAATCCGGTGATGATGAAACAGCGACCAATAATCCCGGTTGCTGAAGAATGGTTGCTGTATCCTGTTTCGTACATCCGGATGAATCTGTAACGGTAACAACGTAATCACCGGAAGCCAGGTTGGATGCGACATTTGCGTTGCTGACGAAAGGAAGCCATGCATACTGAAAAGGAGACGTCCCGCCATTTACATTCACATGAACGGTTCCATTGCTGATTCCGCAACTCGCATCTGCTGAGGTGAGGAAAATTGCAAGTGGCGGCTTCTGGCCAATGACGAACGGATTGGTGACAGTGCAGCCCTTCGAATCATTCACGGTGAGTAAATAATTTCCGGGCGGTAAATTGTTTACGGATGAAGTGGTGTCGCCGGATGACCAGTTGTAATGATATGGCGCCGTTCCTCCTGAAATTGTTGCTGTTGCTACACCGTTATCGTTCCCGCAATGAGCGGCAACAGTCGACACGGAATGAGTGATGATTAGTGGTTGCCCGATGGTAACCGTTCCGGTATCCGGGCAGACATTATTTCCGTTCACAAAAAAAGTATAACTGCCCGGTGATAATCCAACGGCTGTTGACGTGTTCTGAACAGGACTGGTATTCCATTGATAAGAGAACGGGCCGCCGCCGCCGGTAACAGCGATGTCGGCCGAGCCGTCATTCCCACCATAACAACTCACGTCATGAGGTACCGCAGAACTTTGAATGATGCTGATGACTTCCGGAAAGGCAGTACCTCCGCTGCATGAACCGGATGCAGTAAGTGTCACATTAAATGAACCAGATGCACTGAATGTGTGAACAGGATTCTGAAGAGTTGAAATATTATTTGCTCCTGATCCCGGATCTCCGAAATTCCATGACCATGAATCGGCACATGTTCCCGAAAGATCTGTAAAACTCACCGTGTTGCCTGACACACATGAGAAAGAAAAGTTGCTTGTCACCGGCGGCGCCTCCATGATGGTGACATCATCGAATGCAAAGCCATCGTAGTTATTGCAACTGGTGCCGGCACCGAAAGCAAAACGGAATTTCACACTGGGTTCACCGGCAAGATACGGCATGCAATGTTTCGCCAGGATCCAGCCGCCGCTTCCAAAGCCTCCCTGGCAGCTTCCTGAACTTGGAAGGATGGTTCCTGTCCAGCCTTCACGAACTGTTGCCAGTGTAGAGAGGTTGGTGATGGAACTGAAATTAAACCAGTGGTCATTATTACAATTTACGGGATCGCTGCTGGAGCCGACATTGGCCCAACTGGCTCCACCGTTCAGCGAATACTGAAAGGTGCAGCCATCATACTGATGTTCTGTCTCCCAGAAAATCCTGAAGGAGACATAAGGATGAGGCAGTGAAGAGAAATCAAAGCAAGGGCTTTCCACCCAGGAGCGTTCGCCGTTGCTGTAAAAAGAAGTGGTGAGTCCCCCGCTGATCCAGCATTTCACGCCATTGCCGGCTGAATTGATGATTGGTTTAGTAGGTGATCCCCAGGCCCAGTCGTTTCCTGTTCCACCTGAACTCCATCCTCCCATGCTGGTTTCGAAACTTTGGTTATAGGGAAAAACCGAAACCGTGGAAGAACAAACGGCGCCTGACTGATAGGAAAAGACCGTCAGTACCAGGAAGATGCTACCGGCATTTCCAAACCAATGAATTGATTTTAATATTGTTCGCAGTGTATTCAAACAGGTTGTAAAGATAGCTTTCCGATGACAGGTAGAAAGAAAAAGGAGATGGATGAACGTCAACAAATCATTAAGAATTTCCGTTTTGGATCAAAAATCAGGATTCTTTATTTCCTCCTTCTGCTTGTTTCTCAATATAATTCAGTTACATTTGCAAACTTAATTAAATTAAAAACAAGAAGTAATGAAAAAAGGTAAAGTAAAATTTTACAACTACTCAAAGGGATTTGGGTTTATTTGCGACGATGAAACCGGACAGGATATCTTCGTGCATGCAACAGGTTTAAAAAGTGAAATCCGCGATGGCGATGAAGTCACTTTTGAAGTTGCCCAGGGTAAAAGAGGTTTAAATGCAGTAAACGTTCAACGTGCAGCATAAATAAATTTTGATCATCCGAAAAATCCGCCGTGAGACTCATGGCGGATTTTTTTTTGCCTTTCACTCCCCACCGCTGATTTCAGTAAAAGCTTTTCCGAGGTTTTCGATGAGATCGGAAGCCAGCATCGATGCTTCACCTTTTTCCTTTGCGGCGAAATCACCGGCAAGTCCGTGCAGATAAACTCCCGCCTTGCAGGATTCTTCAGCAGAATATCCCTGTGCAAGAAATGAAAGGATGATACCGGTAAGCGCATCCCCGCTCCCACCCTTTGCCATTCCCGGGTTCCCGGTGCTGTTAAAAAAAACTTTTCCATCCGGACAGGTGATGCAGGTATGTGCTCCCTTTAAAACAATGAATATTTTTTTTTCTTTGGAGAGTTTTACCTGCCGCCCGTGGCGTTCAAAATCATTTTCCGTTTTTCCGGCGATCCGTTCGAATTCTTTTGGATGAGGAGTGAGAATGGAATTTAACGGAAGGTTATCCAAAAGACTTTTTTCCATTCCGATGATGTTAATCGCATCGGCATCGAGCACAACCGGCACCTTGCACCTTGATAAAAAATCAGCAAGTGCTGTTTTTGTTTTTTCATGAGTACCGATTCCACAACCGATTCCGACAGCAGAATAAGATGCTGAATTCAGTTTTGACGTGAACATGTTTTCGTCTTCATCTGTTTCAACCATTGCTTCGGGAAAGGAACGCTGAAGAATTTCGTATCCGCATGTTGGAATGTGAACGGTGAGCAGCCCTGCTCCGCTTCCCAGGCAGGCTTTGGCTGCAAGAACGGCTGCTCCCATTTTTCCGAAACTTCCGGCCACGAGTAACGCATGCCCGTACATTCCTTTATGAGAAAATTTCCGTCTTGGTTTTAGAATGGCTTTGATGTCCTCGTTCAGAAGAAGGAAATTATTTCCCGGCAGGCCGTCAATAAATTTTTGATTCAAATGAATGTCGAGAATTTCCCATCTGCCAACGTATGGTTCATTCTCCGGAAACAAGAAAGCAAATTTTGGTGACTGAAACGACAGCGTATGAGTGGCTTTGATGATGGGAGAAGAATGATCAGCAGGAACATCAGCAAACAATCCTGACGGCATGTCAATAGCAATCACAGTTGCTTTACTTTCGTTGATCTGTTGAATCACTTTTGAATACAATCCTTCCGCAAGCCTGGAAAGTCCGGTGCCGAAGATGGCATCGATCACGACATCCTCTTCTAAAATGAATGGAATTTCATTTTCATTGTTTATAGAGCGGAGTTTTTTGCTGAATAATTCAGCCAGTTTTATTTCATTGATGATAAAATCATTGCTTTTCGTTTTGTCTGTTGCGATGATGAAAACATTTGCCTGAAAGCCGGACGACAGCAGCATTCCTGCGATGGCGAGGCCATCTCCCCCGTTGTTTCCTGTGCCGCAAAATATTTTGAAAGACTTTTTATGATCGACATGTTGTGTGATCCATTCAAAACAAGCGGCAGCGGCGCGTTCCATCAGGTTGATGGAAGCAACGGGCTCGTGTTCGATGGTATAAGCATCGGCCTGCCTGGTTTGATCAGCGGTGAGGATTTTCATTTTATTCATTCAGCAATTGTACATTTATTTTTCCCTCGAGGAATTGTTTGAGATGCACACCATCGCCATGAAGGGTAAAAACCGTTTTGGGTTTTATCAGTTCAATCATTTTCAGCAAATCATTCCAGTCGGCGTGGTCACTGATGTGAAGGATGGAATCACACTTAATATAAGATTGTTTCCAGCCGGTAGCGAACACTTTGAAATACTCATGCTGCGCCGAATGCCGGTGAAGCCAGTTGGGAGGAAGAATGTAAATGGAACCGGTTTCCTTTTTGAAACCCTGTTTGGTATACGGTTCCCAGTTTCCCAGGTGAACACCCGACTCTTCATATACTTCATGGAACTTTACCATTTCACGATGAACGAATATTTTTTTTTCACTGCAGTGCTTTGACAGCAACTGCGTCACACGCTGAGCTTTCCCGACTGAATAACTTCCGAGGAGAATATTCTGTGTCTGCACCTCATTCAATTTCCTGATTTCATTCTCCGGGTCAGGATGAATGTATTGCGGATGGGCGAACGTTGTTTCGGTGACCAGGAAATCGGACTCCACAATTTCAATGGTCTCACAACTATCGTCTGGCTGGAGTTTAAAGTCGCCGGTGTACAGGTAACTTTCATTTTGATATTCCATTCGTATCATGGCGCTGCCCAGCATGTGGCCGGCAGGAAAAAAAGTGACGGCGACTTCATCCAGGTAAAACGTTTCGCGGTAAGCAACTTCATGAAACCGCGACCGGATGGAATTCCTGAACCTACGTTTCATGAATTGTTTCGTCGGGCCGGTGGCATAGATATTCCCGCTGTTGGGTGTTGCATGATCGCTGTGGGCATGCGATACAAGAGCCTTGTGGACAGGACGTTTGGGATCGATGTAAAAATCGCCGGCCTGACAATACAGGCCAGTGGAAGTAAAACTCAGAAAATTGTTGACTGATTTCATGAACCACGGAAGTTACAAAATATCCCAGGAGTATTCTCCTCCCGCTTATTTTTTTTCAGCAAGAAGCTGGGCATGTATTTCGAGCACCTGCGGAATCAGCATCTGTTTTTCATCGTTGGTGATGACGAAATCAGAATGTTTTATTTTTTCTTCTTCGCTCCATTGTTTCTGCATGATGAGTTCAACCTCGCTCTTCGAGCGCTTGTCACGCTGAAGGATACGCTGCATGCGCAATTCAGCCGGGGCCGTAACGGTGATGATGTGATCACATCCTGCATCGGCTCCGCTTTCGAACAGGATGGCGGCTTCCTTGATCACATAAGGAACTTCTGTTTGTTTTAAAACCCATTCTTCAAAATTTTTCAGCACATACGGATGGACAATTTTGTTCAGTTTTTTCAAAGCGTTCGAATCGTTGAAAATGATTTCCGATAATTTCTGCCTGTCCACTTTTCCTTTCTTGTCGAAAACATCTTCCGAAAACTCCTTCCGGATCCGAGCTGCTAACTCCGGAACCGTTTCATAAAGTTTTTTTGCCTCGAGGTCGGCATCGTACACGGGAATGCCGAGCTGCCTGAACACCTTGCACGCAACGGATTTCCCGCTGCCGATTCCCCCGGTGATACCAATGATTTTCATTGCTTCCTGAGAATGTAATCTACTTTTTCCGGATCCATGACAACTGATTTTAAAAAAGACGGATATTTCACCAGTTGAACTTTCATCTTGTTCATGTTGTCGTCGTTCATTTTTTCCGCATCTGCAATGGCAGAAAAGGATGCAGCGGAAACGGAATTGTATTTACTCAATGCAACCTGGTATTTTACGGAAACTTTGTCGGGAAAAGTTTTCAAAACATATCCTTTGGGAACATGAATGCTTTGCACCGGTATCTCCAGGTTGTCCTCGGTAAAACGTTCCACAGGTACCATGATCCTGACGAGGGTATCACTTAGTGTAATCAACTTGTTGGGACTCAGGCTGGCCTTTACCGAAACCGTTTCCTTTACATGGCTGAGGTTTACATGCGAAGTAGAGATGAAATGAATCGTGTCGATGACGGAGCCGGGTCCGAACAAATCAACGCTGTCGGGAACAATGGCCATGGCTCCCACCGAGTCGTACTGTTTTTCAAAATGAATATCCAGGTCAGGGATAACGCGAACACGCTTTGAAATTTTTTTACTGAAATTAAAAACGATGGAATCAGGAACGAAACTTTGAATGATGACATCCTCTCCGAGAACGCTGCTGAAATCGCTGGAAAATTTGCTGGTTGAAATGGCAAGGACGTCGGCCGGAATGCCTATGTTCAGTCCGTTGGCGGCATCTACATGAATGTGAACAGGAGTTTCCGTTTTGTTGAAACGCAGTGATAAAATTTTAAACCCTGATGCTTTCACGTTCAATGAAATCACGGAAGGAAGTTCATTGACGACCACTTTTTGTCCTGGAATATTTTCATATACCACACGGAATTTCATGCCGGCCGTGTACTCTTTTGTGAGAGCGATGAGCAGCCAGAAGATCAATGAAATGAACAGGCAGATGAGAATGGCCGAAACCCGTTTGTTGAACTTAAGTTTCTCAGCCGGCGTGGATGAGTTGAAGATATTGAGAAACTGTTCTTTCACATGAAAGGGTTTATACCAATGCGGATCGGACGTGTAACCTACTTGGCTTCCTTGTTTGAGTCAAGGGCTTTGGTGGCATCAGCGGCGATGGCTGTTTTTTCAACACGAACTTTTACATTCGTATCAATTTCGATCATGAATGTTTTATCATTCACTTCGATGATCCTGCCGTGAATGCCACCGATGGTCACTACTTTGGCTCCCTTCTGCAGCGAGTCGCGGAACTCACGTTCTACTTTCGCTTTTTTTGTCTGCGGACGAATCATGAAAAAATAAAAAACAACGATGATCAGAACGAGGAACATGATTTGTCCGAGGCCGCCGCCGCCAGGGGCCGGTGATTGTAAGATAACAGAAAGTAAATTCATTGAATGGTTTTGGTTTTTAAGTTGTGAAAAATAATTTTTATGAATCGGTTCATCGTTTCTTCCAAAACGTTGAATCTTTAATTTGCCGGCTTGATCACTTCACCCATGATGGTGAGTACTTTTGTATTCGGAATCGTATTCGCAATGAGTGTTATTGTTTTGTCCTGTTTGCCTTCCTTGCCTTCGCTGTTGAAGGTAACATTCACGACTCCTTCTTTCCCCGGCGCAATGGGCTCTTTCGGCCATTCCGGCACGGTGCATCCGCAACTTCCATTGGCTGCCCGTATCACAAGATCAATTTTGCCTTTGTTTTTAAAACGAAAGGCATAGGAGATTTTCTCGCCCTGTGTAATGGTTCCGAAATCGTGTGACTCTTCTGCAAATTCGAAGACGGGAACATTGTCTTTCGAAGCATCATTGGAACCTGAGGCCGAAGCAGGATTGTTCACCACATCACTATTGATGGCGTTTTCAGGAATATCGGAATTTTTTTTCTCCGTGGAATGACAGGCAGTGAAATACGAAAAGAGAATGAGGTATGAAATGATATGCAGTCGGCGTGTTTTCATAATTCAGTTGGAGAATGACACAAATGTAAAAAGAGATTTTGAATAAACGGAGGAAAGTAAAAAGCGAAAAAAAGTGGTTTGGTTACCCGACCAACCCTCTCCCTGTTTTTACAATTTTTCCCGCCTTGCTGTATTCATCAGCAAGTTTATCAATGATACCGTTGATGAACTGCCGGCTTTTAGGAGTGGAATAATCTTTTGAGATGTCGATGTATTCGTTGATGGAAACCTTCACCGGAATTCCCGGGAAAGAAACCATTTCCGACAGCGCCATTTTCAGGAGGATCATGTCCATGAGAGCAATTCGTTCCACTTCCCAGTTTTTGGTTTTGGCCGCAATGGCTTCTTCGTATTCCATGTTGTTTAAAATGGTCTTCGAAAAAAGTTCACGCACGAAAGTACGGTCGTCTTCATCCTTGAAAACAGGAGTGATTTCCAGTTTCCCCGAATGATAAAAATCCTTTATCGTTTTCATGACCAGGTGGCAGACAAAAGAAAAATCTTCCGACCAGTAGATATTATTTTCTTCGATGTAATGCTGAAGGTTCTCCGATTTTTCAAAAAAGTCCTGGACAATGGTATCGAGGATGTCTTTCTCCGTGATTTCTGATTGCACGAAGTAATTCCTGTAGGCTTTCGATTTTTTTATTTCATGAAATAGTCGCCTCACCAGTTCGTGATCCTTTTGCCAGCTCAGCTTCCTGTTTTTAATTTCGGCGGTAAAGGTGGCATCGGCGAACAAGGCAGCGATAAACCCTGACTGATGCAGTCTTTTTTTTGCCTTCAGTTCATTTTCTTCCGGAAAATTTTTGTGCAGCAGGTCTTCCGCATCCTGGAGGTCGGCATCACCGAGTTCCTTCAGCAACAGCAACAGGAACAGGTACAGTTCATACACCTGGTCGATGCTGCGGAACAATTCGCGTTCGCCAGCGGCCAGGTCATTCTTTCCCGACTGAAGGAAGGAATACAACGACTGTAATACTTTGATGCGCAGTTGACGCCTGCTTAACATGGCTTAAATGATTTGATTAATGGATGAACCCGGCTGCAAAGAAAGCAATAAAAACGCGGTGATGAAGAATCGAAACCCGATGCAGGAAGAATTTAAAAAAACTGAATCCACCTGCTAAACCGGTTTACTTCTATTGAACTGTAACGGGTTCCTATTTTTTCGCAGCGGCAATACGCTCTTCTGCAATTTTTATGGCTGCAGAAGCCGTGGTGATGTTCTCGGTTTTTGCTTTCCTGAAAATCTCCAGGGTGGTGTCGTAGATGTGTTTCGACTGATCCAGCGCCTGCTGGTGATTGTATCCCTTCAATTCGGAATAGACGTTAATCAGTCCGCCGGCATTGATTAAAAAATCAGGAGCATAAAGAATTCCTTTTTCGGTGATCATCCTACCGTGAACACCTTCATCGGCCAGTTGGTTGTTCGCCGAACCGGCGATGATGGAACATTTCAGCCTGCTGATGTTCTCGGTATTGAGCGTGGCGCCCAATGCACACGGTGCGTAAATATCCATGTCGAGATCATACACGGCATCCGGGGAAATTATTTCAGCGTTGAATTGCTTTGCCACCACAGCGAGTTGTTCCTGGTTGATGTCGGAGATGTACACTTTCGCACCTTCATCCTGTACCATCTTCACAAGGTATTCGCCTACATGTCCGACACCCTGGATCATGATTTTTTTTCCGGACAAGCTATCGTTTCCCCAGGTTTCTTTTGCAGAAGCTTTCATTCCCATGAACACGCCATACGCGGTAACAGGCGATGGATCTCCTCCTCCACCCATGGACTCCGGAAGACCGGTAACATGTTTCGTGGATTCACGCACATAAACCATGTCGGCAGTGCTGGTTCCAACATCTTCGGCAGTGATGTATCTGCCACCGAGTGACTCGACAAATTCGCCGTATTTTCTGAAGAGTGCTTCGCTTTTGTCTTTCCTCGAATCGCCGATGATGACCGCTTTTCCGCCGCCCAGTTTCAAACCACTGATGGCTGCTTTATAAGTCATTCCGCGTGATAACCTCAACACATCGTTCAGTGCTTCGGCTTCCGATTTATAAGTCCACATCCTCGTTCCTCCCAATGAAGGACCCAGAGTTGTGTTGTGAATGGCGATGATGGCTTTCAGCCGTGTGGCTTTGTCATAACAGAACACCACCTGTTCATGATCAGAAAACGAATCGTGTCCCCAAACCAGGTTTTCTGTTTTCGCTGATACTTTCAAATCTTTAACTTCTAACATAAAATATCGGGTAAAATTCCTTTTTATACTACTTTTATCACCGTTTTCCGGTTAAGAAGCGTCAAAGGTAAATTTATTTTCTAATGCTCCAAATGACTGAAATCAGCCATCCATCATGAAGTCGTTACAACATCTGAATAAATATTTTTACAAGTACAGGGTGAGGTTGCTGCTCGGAATTCTCTTCGTGATTTCCCAAAACTTTTTTGCGATTTATCCTGCCAAACTTGTCAGGGAAGCGCTTGACCTGGTGATTGAGACAATAAAGAAAGGCCAGGCAGATGCCATTCAAACGATCTCTCATCACGTATTTATTTTCCTCCTCTGGATTGTTGGTGTCGCCATGGCCCGTGGAATCCTGATGTTCCTGATGAGGCAGACCATCATCGTTATTTCAAGGCTGATTGAATTTGACCTGAAGAATGAAATTTTTCACCAGTACCAGCGGCTGAGCCTCGCTTTCTACAGGAGGAACAATACGGGCGACCTGATGAACCGGATCAGCGAGGATGTGAGCCGCGTGCGCATGTACATCGGTCCGGCGGTGATGTACACCGTGAACCTCATTGTTTTGTTTATACTCATCATCGTGAGCATGCTGAATGTGAATGTGAAGCTGACATTGTACGTGCTCGCTCCTCTTCCACTGCTTTCACTTTCCATTTATTGGGTGAGTGACATCATGAACAGGAAAGGAGAAGAAGTGCAGGAACAGCAAAGCACACTCAGCACCTTTGTACAGGAAGCATTTTCAGGAATACGTGTTCTGAAATCTTTTGTAAAAGAAGAACAGTCGGTGAATGATTTTTCCGCAGAAAGTGAAACGTATAAAAACAAGTCGCTGGAACTGGTAAAAGTGAATGCCATGTTTTTTCCGTTGATGCTGCTGCTGGTCGGGTTGAGTACGTTGCTCACCGTTTACATCGGCGGGAAAGAAGTGATTGCACACCGCATCACGACGGGGAACATCGCCGAGTTCATCATTTACGTAAACATGCTGACCTGGCCTGTTGCTTCGCTTGGCTGGGTGACGTCCATTGTTCAGAGAGCAGCTGCTTCGCAGGAACGCATCAACGAATTCCTTCAACTGGAACCGGAAATTATTTCCTTGACTGAAATCCCAACCGACATCCGGGGAAACATCCGTTTCAATGACGTCAGTTTTGTTTATCCCGATTCAGGAGTGCGGGCGCTCGACCATGTTTCGTTTGAGATTGAAGAAGGAAAATCGCTGGCGGTTCTTGGCCGGACCGGTTCCGGAAAATCCACGCTGGCAAACTTAATCCTCAGGATGTATGATGCAACAGAAGGAACCATCACCATTGACGGTGTTCCGGTTGAAAAGATTTCACTCGCTTCCCTCCGCCGGCAGGTTGGATATGTTCCGCAGGATGTTTTTCTTTTTTCCGACACCATCGAAAACAACATTGCTTTTGGATTGATGAACGGGCATGAAAAGGATGAACGACGGAAACTCGCCATGGAGGCTGCACAGCAGGCCGTGATTTACGATAACATCATGGAGTTTCCCAAAGCTTTTGAAACGATGGTCGGAGAACGCGGCATCACGTTATCCGGTGGACAAAAGCAACGGGTGAGCATTGCACGAGCCATCATCCGTAAACCAAAAATCCTTTTGTTTGATGATTGCCTCTCGGCGGTGGATACGAAAACAGAAGAAAACATCCTGAATAATCTGGAAGAAATTATGATGAACAGGACCTCCATCATCATCAGCCATCGTGTTTCTTCCGTGAAGAATGCAGACCAGATCATCGTGCTGGACCAGGGAAAAATTGTTGAACGCGGCAACCACGATGAACTAATAGAACGAAAAAATATTTATTTTGAGTTGTATGAAAAGCAATTGTTAGAAGAAGAAGAAACGAACTGAAATTGAATTTTTCAGCCATTTTATTGATTGCTCTCTCCCGCTGAGCTTCTTCCCCGGGATTCCATCTCCTGAAAAAATTTGCACAGTTAAATAAATTTCTCATTTTTGCTTCGATCAAATCAAAGCATGTATGTCAGAACGAACCAACCAGCCAAGAGAAGAGATCTTTTCTAAATCAGTGAGAGCCGGAAAAAGAACTTATTTCTTCGATGTGAAAGCGACCAAGTCGAACGATTATTACCTGACGATTACGGAAAGTAAAAAACGTATCGGTGATGACGGAAACCCGTTTTATGAAAAACACAAAATCTTTTTGTACCGGGAAGACTTTGATAAATTTCTTGAAGGTTACAATGAAACTGTAGCGAAAGTCATTGAATTAAAAGTGGACTCTCCTCAACCGGCTTCTTCTCCTTCTCCTGAATCCGCTCATGATCAGAGTTCATCCTTCACGGATGTCAGCTTTGATGACCTCGGAAACTGATCCATAATTTTTTTTCTCAAGAGGAAGGAATCACTCCTTTCCCTGCATGTCATTCTCCATCCTTACTTCCTGCATCCAACGGTAACCCGCATGGAAATTAAATTTGTTGGAAGATCCTTGTGCTCCTGCATGATCAGACTTGTTGAAATCTTCCCTCGTTAATAAAAGAAGTTCTCCAAGGTTCGCTTTGTTCAGTTCCTTATTCACACCAGGCAAATCTTTTTTCCAAAGTTCCTCTGCGATTTTTTGTTGCTCGTCAATTTCATGCTGCAGCCCTTTCACTCTTTCCAGTTGCGAATCAGACGGGCGGCCTTCATACCCAACAACAGATCCGTACAGTTCACTTAATTTTTCCCGGATGCGTTCTTCGCCAGTGATCGACTGTCCGCCTTTTGTAGCAATGAGTTCCTTCCTGATTTTTTCAAGCTTGCCGGAGAAGGCATCGAGTGTCTTTTTCAAACCATCATCCTTCGTGGCATCCGATTTTTTCTGAACGCTGTCTTTCATGTTCAACACCTGCTGGTTGAAGTAAGCGAGGTCTTCACTCATCTTAAACAAACGCGCCGACGTGCTTCTCTGCAGCGCTTTGTCTTCGGCGCTGTGTTGCGAAACAGGATCATCCACCAGTTGAATGGTTCCAGTAAAAACTTTATCTCCTTTGGTGAGTTTCACCGTGTAGGTTCCTGTTTCAACGAGCTGGCCGAAAAATCCTGCGCCGTCAATTCTCACACCTCTCGCCACTTTCGGAGGTTTGGAACGCATGCTCCAGCTGATGATGTTGATCCCTTTTCTTTTGGTCGCCGGAACTGTTCCTGCCAATTTTCCATTCCTGTCAAAAATTTCCACCTTCAGATCGCCGGTAGTCACACGATCCTTGAGGTAATAAATGATGCGCGCCTGTTCATCCGAATTCGGCCCGACAAAACCGCCGGCTGATGGGAATGCGCCGCCGTAATGCCCGCCTGTCAACGGAACCGGGCGGGTTTTTAAAATCGCCGCTTCCGATTCAATCACTTCAGGAGTGAGCTGGCGCAGCGGTGAAATATCATCCACGATCAGAACTCCTCTTCCATGCGTGGCAAGAACCAGGTCGTTGCTCTTTGGATCGACCTGTATGTCGCGAACGGCAACAGGAGGAATCTTTGCATTCATTTGTGTGAAGTTGTCACCGCCATCAAAGGAAACATACAACCCAAGTTCAGTTCCGAGAAAAAGTAAATCGCGGTTGAGAATGTCTTCCCGGATCTTATGAGCATAGCCGGCATTCAGCGGAATGGTATTCAGGAGTTTCCAGGTTTTACCCATATCGGTTGATTTGCAGCAATACGTTTTCATGTCACCATACATGTGGTTGTCGAACGTAGCATAAACGGTATTTTTATCGTAACGGCTCGGTTCAATGCTGCTTACCCACGTCTGTGCAGGAATGTCTTTGATGTCCTGGTTCAACTTCGTCCATTTTTTTCCACCATCAACTGTCAACTGCAGGTTCCCGTCATCCGTACCGACAAAAATGATCTTTTCATCCAGCGGCGATTCAGCAACGGTAAAAATGGTACAGTGATTTTCTGCAGAAGAATTATCCGTGGTGACGCCGCCGCTTTCTTCCTGTTTTTGTTTCAGCGAATCATTGGTTGTGAGGTCAGGAGAAATACGATCCCAGGTGATGCCTTTGTTGTATGACCGGTAAAGGTATTGCGCGCCCATGTACAGTGTTTTCGGATTGGTCGGGCTTACACATAGCGGAGTGTTCCAGTTGAAGCGGAGTTTCGGTTCACCGGTGAGCGGCTTCGGCTGAATATCCTGGTATTCATTCGTCTTCCTGTTTGCACGCGAAGCATATCCTCCCTGTGATTCACTGTACACAATATTCTTATCGGTTTTGTCGGGCTGCACCCAGAACCCGTCGCCGCCGCCGACATTGATCCAGTCGCCGTTGCTGATGCCGCCGATACTTTGCGAAGCAGCCATCCAGGAGCCATTGTCCTGTAATCCTCCATATACATGATAAGGAGTTTCATCGTCAAGAGAGACATGATAGAACTGTGATACGGGAATGTTATTCAGGAATAGCCAGTTGTTTCCTTTATCCAGCGAAATGTAAATGCCGCCGTCGGTTCCAAGCAAAAGATGCGAAGGGTTGTTCGGGTTAATCCATAAAGCATGATGATCGCTGTGAATCCATCCGCCTGCCATGGAAGCATCGCTGAATGATCTTCCGCCATCATCGCTGATGGAAAGAGACCAGGCAGGACGATACACCCGTTTCGGATTCACCGGATCAACAGCGATCACGCTGAAATAAAACGGCCGTCCTTCCACGTTGTTGTTGCTGCCCTGTTCAGTCCAGTTTTCTCCGCCGTCGGTGGATAAAAACAAACTTGTCTTTTTTGCTTCGACGATGGCAAAAAGATTATCCGGTTCACTCGGAGCAAGAGCCATGGCCACACGTCCGAATTCACCTGCCGGCAATCCTTTGCTGAGTTTCTTCCAGGTCTTTCCTGAATCCGTGCTTTTGTAAACGGCGCTTCCTTTTCCTCCGGAAGAAAATGCATACGGTTTTCTCCTGAACTCCCACGTGCTTGCATAGATGATTTCTGGATTCTTCGGATTGATCAACACTTCCGCACAACCGGTCTTCTCATCCACGTATAAAATCTTCTCCCATGTTTTTCCGCCGTCGGTAGTTTTATACAAACCGCGGTCAATGTTGTCGTTCCACAAGTGGCCGGGAACGGCAACATACACTTCGTTGCTGTTTTTCGGGTTGATGGCAATCCTGCTGATGTGTTCCGAACTGTCGAAACCCATCTTCACCCAATTGTCGCCGCCATCGGTGGATTTGTATAAACCGGTTCCGATGCTCACACTGTTTCTCATGTTCGATTCTCCGGTTCCGCACCAGACGACATCAGGATTGTTCTGATCGACGGCGATGGCGCCGATGGACTGAGAATTTTTTTCGAAGATTGGTTTGAACAAGGTGCCGCCGGTAGTGGATTTCCAGATTCCTCCTCCCGCCGTTCCCACGAAAACAATTCGCGGATCTTTGGCAACAGCATCGATGGCAGATATTCTACCACCCATTACGGCCGGGCCAATCTGCCGTGCCTCCATCATTCCAAGAGTGCCGGAAGTTATTTTCGGTTTATTCTGACTATAAGAACAGAAATTATTCAATGATAATAACAGGATGAGCGAAAGCAGTTTTGTTTTCATGTGGTTCGGAGTTAAATGGTTCAATGAAAAAATTCTACGAGGAGGAAAAACAATTATTTTGTTTTCCCGCTTCCGCTTTCGGGAGCCGCCGCCGGCATTTTAAAAATAGCATCATCAATAACCGGGTTCACCTCGATGCTCTCCATGTTCATCGCCTGTCCCTGTGAATCTTCTCCGCTACCTCTTTGTTCGAATGAAAAAGGGAACATGATGCCATCCACACTTTTGTAATTCGAACTGATGGTCGCCGATTCAATTTCTTTGTCTTTAAATTTATGTTTAGTGGTTTCCTTCAGCTGGAAATAAGATGTGGCATCCAGAAAAATATAACTGACGTCGCCGTTTTTCTTGGTCACCTTCAGTTTGTACGTATCGGTACCTTCCATGTCTTCCTTGCCAAGGGATTCAACGGTGCTTCCTTTCGATTTATAATCATACAAGGGTCCGGTGAAGTCGGCCTGTTCTTTAGAAGCACTCACTTCCTCCGGCGACATTCTCTCAGGATCTGTTTTACCTCCGAACGGGTTGATGTACCAACCGCTGTCGCCATCGAGCGACTGTATCATTTTCATTCCCTGGATTTCGAGTTCGAAATGAAATTTGTTTCCGCCTTTCAGGCAGATGGTGAACGGAGCTTTCATTTCCGGGCCTACGTCAATATTTCCTTTCATCTTCAGGGATTTGATGCCGGCGATTTTATCTTTTCCACCTTTTGCCTTGATGTTGTTATTCACAAGATCATCAGCAGTTTGAGCAAATGAAAAACTGGCAATGAAAAAAAAGATAAGGAGCGGAAGAATGTTTCTGAGTTTCATAGCGGGATATTTTTTGATTGGTTTTGACAAATGTAAAAGAAACAAATTAATACCAGGTGTTACCGAACTGTTAAAACTTTTTTATCGGACATTGATTTTTTTCGTGACAGAACAAAAAAATATTTCAACAGTGTTTTTGTTATGAAAGAGTACTCCCAAAGAAATATTCACCTTGTTTCCAAATCCGAACTCCGGTACGTTCACTGTCAACTACGAACTTGGAGAGAATGAGAAAGCAACAATTACGGTCACAGACTTGCTTGGGAAAGCCATTGTCATTCGTGATTTGCCAATTGATGCAAATAGCCTTAACTTTGATTTGAGCAGATACGGCAATGGTATCTACTCTGTTCAGTTAGTTACTTCAAATAAAACAGAGAAGCATTGGAAAACAGTGGTAATTAAATAAAGTTGAAAAAGGGTTTGTTGATATTGTTTCTAACAGTAGCATCAGTGAATTGCGTCTTTTCGCAATTCACTGATCGTTACTGGTGTTTTGGCGATAGCGCTGGCATTGATTTCAGTAATTTAAATAATCCCGTTCCGGGTAATAGTATTTTGCGTTCAAGGGGTACGTGTGTAAGCATCTGTGACAGTATTGGCAATCTACTTTTTTATGCAAGTACTCCACATGTTGATTTATGGTTGAACCCTGGCACTTATGATTTTGGCTA
>JAPLDA010000052.1 GCA_026391945.1 Bacteroidota bacterium
TGAACCGGATGCAATCGATGCGCCCGAAGGAAGCGTCCAGGTATAACCTGTTACACCTGCAACAACAGGAATACTATAAGCCACTCCGTTCTGTCCCTGGCAAACGATAGAACTTCCTGTGATCACTGGAGCGTCATTCGGAACCGGGCCGATGATTTTTAAACTCCAGGTGGAAATAGAACCGGCATCTCCGCTGAGATCATCAACCACATACAATTTCCATGTGCCGTTTGGATTGGTGCCGTTGAAAATAGATAAGGGCGTTGATGCGCTTCCAACAGGAGCTGTGAATGATCCGGGTCCCGGCGCAGCAAATGGATCCGGGCTGGTGATGTTGGTGGGTTTATAAGATCCGGCAGGTATGGCGCCTGCGTCAGAAGCATTTGCCGAAGCGGAATCGTTAAACACAATTGTTGTATTGATAAAGTCATTGGTGCCGCCGCAATCAGACAGTAGGATCATCTGTTGGCCTGAAGGTGACTCAAGCAGAATGTCAATGTCATCAGGATACGTATGCGACAACGTCATGCTCACATTCACATCGAGCAGGTTTCCCGTAAAACCGGAAACAGAAACTGTAGATGGATATGGTGTAGCCGTAGTGTTATCATTAATGGTAAGCGAAGAACCTGCAAAAGAAAGGTTGCCGGTTTTTGATGGCAGCGAACTCATCGCAATGGCAAGTGAGGAAGATGCCCCGCTGCAACCTGCATTGGTTCCGTACACGGAAATGTTTCCTCCTGTAAAAGAAGCAGAGAAATTCACCGTGATGGAATTGGTATTTGCTCCCGACGCAATGCTGGCTCCTGTCGGGAGTGTCCAGGTATAACCCGTGGCTCCTGAGATGGAAGCGACTGAATAAGCAACTCCGTTTTGACCCTGGCATGCATTCGCAGATCCTGTTATCGTTCCTGCCGCCGCTGGCGGAGAAAATACGTTGACGTAATTGGTTTTGGTAATGGAGTTCGTTCCTGCGGGGCCTGTAATGGTAAGGGTAATAGTTTTTAATCCGGTCGTTGAATATTGTACCACCACCGGTCCTGCAGAAGCCGAAGTAGCTGGTGTGGCGCCCGACCCGAAATCCCAGGCGTAGGTGGTGATGCTTCCGGTTGATGTACTGGTAAACGTTACATTGTTGCTGGTGCAAACGGAGGTGAGATCAGCAGTGAAGTTGGCAGCCAGCGTACTGGTGGCTGAAACATTGGCCCACCACGTTCCCCAGCGGTCGTACCCGCCGGAAGGTGTGATGGTATATTCCTGCAACGTCCAGAAATCATTGTCATTCGCAGGATCCACCTGTGTGAGTGTATAGTCTCCCCAGCGGTTCCGGGTTCCGCTATAAGTTTTATAGTATTTCGCCAACCCTGTTTTGAATATATAATCCGACTGGAAGTTGGCATCAGAAGAAAGTTTCAGTGAATACCCTGCACTCGCAAAGGTAGAAGCAGAGAACCTGGAATAACCGATGAGTGCATCGTTCGAACTATTCACACTTAAACTTGGAAAGGCATAGAAGTTCACGCCAGTCGGGTCATCAATCCTGTCGCGGGCAGTGACAGCACCGGAGGTGGTAAGTTTCCACCATTGCAGGGAACACCTTGTTGGAGCTCCCAGCGGAAGAAAAATAGTGTGGGCGCACCAGATGGCTCCGTTGCGGTAAACACAACTCAGCATCCGGTCGTCGTTACACTGGAACTTGTTCGATACAGTCGCCTGCGGTGCAAAGTCAGCGCCTGTGGCCTGTCCCCAGTCCCAGTAATTCGTTGTGGTGGAATAACCAACTGACGTCAGCACCTCTGATCCAACAGCGCCGGTGATGGTGTAAAGCTGAATGGAACCGGTGCTGCCGTCCCATGTCTGCGTGAGGTACTCTGTGCTGATCGCATTGTCATACGTAATGGCAGGAGCAAGGGTGAAGACGTTGTTGGTGGAATTGATGGATGTGTATGATCCAACACCCCCGGAATAAAAGTTGGCTTTGTTGAGAACATACACAATGGATGTCTGGAAACCTCCGGCAACGTTGCCGAAAAAATTTCCGGTGATCACAATCCAGTCCTTGTTAAAACCGACGCTCGGGTAATCGAGCCACATGGTATCCGCAGCTGTCGCATCAATTTTATAACGGTTCCATGTTCCGGTGGGATCATTGGTTTGTGAAACGGCAACCAATACGGCCGAAGCCGCCGAACGGCTGTTCGATACAGCCACTGCAATCCACCGGTTGTTGAATGGATCGTACAAAGTTTTCGGATCGAAGGTTCCGCTCACGCTGGCCAGTCCGCTCCAGAATGACGCCATGCTTACAGTGGAAATGGTAGCACCTGCACGGCTTTGAATCCGGTACTCGGTATTCAACGTAACCATCAGGTGATTCGGGCCGACTGCACCGTTCACATCAGGAGGAATGCTGGTGTTGTTATCATCCAGCCCGCTGAAATTGGTGTTGGGAACAGGAGAAAGAGCCTGATACTGCTGTGCACCGCGGTTTTGCATCACCTGTTGTTCACGGTGGATGATGGCCCCGGGAGGAATTTCCCGTTCATGCGGAATCCCGACTTCTTCCTCATCACCGTCTTCTCCTTCTTCACCGTATTGGTTGGGAACTTTTTTCTCACCTTCTTTCGGTGGATGTCTCTGCTCAAAATCCACCAGTTGCTTTACATTGATGGTGTCGTGCGTTATGGCTGTATGTTTTTCCCCGGACATAACTCTTTGGCCGAAAGATGAAATGTTCAGCATTAAAAACGCAGCCAGGAAAAATACAAAGGCTGAAACGAATTTCCGGGATATGAAGCGACAGGGAGTTTTCTTTAGCATTAAATAAATTTTTTTCCGGCGGATTATACAAATACCGGTCGTTTTTTTATGATGGCTGACAACGACTTTGTTTACGGAAGCAGTAGGGGATTGCCGTGAGGTAAACAGGCGAACGGTCTTACCTGCAAGTATACGAATTCATGATGAACCCTGAGCGTGTGATGCCGTTATTTTGGTCAAAGATTATTTCCCGTTGGTGAACGGCAAAAGATTGAACATTCTCAATAACAAAAACGCCCCTGTTGCAGGAGCGTTTTTGTAACCGGTATTTTCCGGCGGGACATTCATGTTGGGAATTCCCTTACAGCTTTACAATTTTTCTTTTTGCCGATGAATGTTCCGTTTTGAATTCAAGGTAGTACACACTTTTTTTTATTCAATTGCAATTTTGAGTTCGAATCATAATAATTTTTCATGAAATCATATTCTCTCGACCGTATCAATGAATCATTGAAAAATATATCTTTGTGAACTGTGATCACGAAACGATGGCTTTCGAATCACGGTTTTTTTATGAAA
The DNA here is from genome assembly GCA_026391945.1 of Bacteroidota bacterium. Classification (GTDB taxonomy): domain Bacteria; phylum Bacteroidota; class Bacteroidia; order AKYH767-A; family 2013-40CM-41-45; genus JAPLDA01. The sequence continues at coordinate 3,340 of JAPLDA010000052.1, forward strand.
GAACAGTCAACAGAAAAAAAAATAATGCCTGAAGTGGCGTTTGAAGAATTCCGGAAGGAAGTGCTGGATGATTACCTCCTGGCGCTCGAAAGCCGTCATGCCAGCCTCATTGGACGTAAGGAAGTACTCCGTGGAAAAGCCAAGTTCGGAATTTTCGGCGACGGAAAAGAAGTGGCGCAGATTGCCATGGCAAAAGTTTTTCGTGAAGGCGATTTCCGTTCAGGATATTACCGCGACCAGACGTTCATGTTTGCAACAGGAGAATCTGACATCACGAAATTTTTCGCCCAGCTCTATGCCAACCCCGATGTAACCGCTGAACCATCTTCTGCCGGCCGTTCCATGAACGGACATTTTTCCACGAGGAGTCTGAATGATGACGGATCATGGAAAGATCTGACGCAGATCAAAAATTCTTCTTCTGATATTTCTCCAACAGCCGGACAAATGCCGCGGCTCGTCGGGCTTGCGTATGCATCCAAACTCTATCGCAACAATCCGGGGTTGCATGACTTCACCACGTTCAGCAACAAAGGAAACGAAGTTGCCTTCGGAACCATCGGCGATGCCAGCACGTCAGAAGGATTGTTCTGGGAAGCCATCAACGCTGCCGGTGTTTTACAGGTTCCCATGGCGGTTTCTGTATGGGATGATGGCTATGGAATTTCTGTTCCTGCAAAGTACCAGACCACGAAACAAAATATTTCTGAAATACTGAAAGGGTTTGAGCGGAACGAGAAAGGGGAGGGCTATGTGATTTTCCGCGCCAACGGCTGGGATTATCCCGCACTTTGCGAGATGTATGAAAAAGGAATTGCCATTTGCCGCAGGCAGCATGTGCCGGTTTTATTTCATGTGAGGGAGATGACGCAGCCGCAGGGACATTCCACTTCCGGTTCGCATGAACGGTATAAACCGAAAGAGCGGCTGGAATGGGAAGAAGAATTTGATTGCATCCGCAAGATGCGTGAATGGATCATCGGTTCTGCCCTTGCCACAGCCGAAGAATGTGACCATCTTGAAACCGATGCCAAGCAATACGTCAACGATTGCAGGAAAAAAGCATGGAGCGATTTCATGGATCCGATCAAAGACGAAATAAAAACTGTCATCAACCTTTTTGCCTCTGTGGAAAGTCAGAGCAGCCACCCCGGACTCATCAGCAAGGCAAGGATTGAACTGGAAAGCATCCTGGAGCCGGCAAGAAAAGATGTGGTGATCGCGATAAAAAAAATTCTTCGCCAGCTTCGGTCGGAATCTTCCGCAGCAAAAAATGAACTCATACGTTGGCTGAATGATTACGATGAAAAAAACAACGACCGCTACCATACTTTTTTGCACAGCGAATCCGGGAAGTCGGCATTGGATGTGGAAGCTGTTCCGGTTCTGTATGAAGATGAAGTTTTCGTTGACGGCCGTGAAGTGATGAAGGAGAATTTTGATGTGTTGTTCATGAGGTCGCCGTTGCTCGTTGCCTTCGGAGAAGATGTGGGAAGGATCGGCGATGTGAACCAGGGATTTGCCGGCTTGCAGGCGAAACACGGTGAACTGAGAATAACGGATACCGGCATCCGGGAAGCGACCATCACCGGGCAGGCCATCGGCCTTGCTCTGCGCGGGTTGCGGCCCATCGCGGAAATACAATATCTCGATTACATGTTTTATGCAATCCAGACGCTCGGCGACGATCTGGCTTCGTTGCATTACCGCACCAAAGGCGGACAGAAAGCACCGGTGATCATCCGTACACGCGGGCACCGCCTCGAAGGAGTCTGGCACAGCGGATCGCCGATGGGCATGATCATTCATTCGGTGCGCGGCATTCATGTGCTCGTTCCGAGAAACATGACACAGGCAGCAGGGTTTTACAACACCATGCTCGAAAGCGATGAGCCGGCCATCATCGTTGAATGTCTGAATGGTTATCGCCTGAAAGAAAAACTTCCTTCCAACCTCGGCGATTTCCGCGTACCTCTTGGAATTCCTGAAGTGCTGATGGAAGGATCGGATGTGACGATTGTGACCTACGGTTCCTGCGTGCGTGTTGCACAGGAGGCCATCCGCATGTTAGACGAACTTGAAATTTCTGCCGAGCTGATTGATGTGCAGACGTTGCTTCCTTTCGACCGCCATCACCGCATTGTTGAATCGCTGAAAAAGACAAACAAGTTGCTGGTGCTCGATGAAGATGTTCCGGGCGGAGCGAGTGCGTACATGCTCCAGCAGATTCTGGAAATTCAGAATGGCTTTGATTTCCTCGATGCCACGCCGAAAACCCTCACCGCACATCCGCACCGGCCTGCCTATGGTTCCGACGGAGATTATTTTTCGAAACCCGGAGCGGAAGATGTGGTGGATGTAATTTATGAGATGATGAGAGAATGTAATCCGAACAAATATCCTTCCCTGTACTGAATAACACCCGCTTTTTTTATGAACGAAGTCATGACTGAAAAAACCACAGAAAAAGATTCGAACTACAACCACCTGGAAAAGATGAGTGTGTTCGATCTTCTTCATCACATCAATACTGAGGACAAAAAAGTTCCGGTCGCGATTGAAAAAATTCTTCACCGCATCGAAACGGTGGTCATCCTCATCACCCAAAAGATGAGAGAAGGAGGAAGGCTTTTTTATATTGGCGCCGGAACGAGCGGCAGGCTTGGTGTGCTGGATGCGTCGGAACTGCCGCCAACGTTCGGACTTGAACCCGGCCGTGTCATCGCATTGATCTCCGGAGGCGATGCAGCCATCCGGAAAGCCGTGGAGTTTGCGGAAGACGATACGGAAGCAGGCTGGAATGATCTGAAGAAATTCGACATCACCCGGAAAGATGTGGTGATCGGCATTGCAGCTTCCGGCACCACTCCGTATGTGCTGGGTGCCATGAAATCCTGCGTCGAAAATGAAATCCTTTGCATCGCCATCACCTGCAACAAAAATTCTCCGCTTTCAAAAGTCGCTCATTATCCCATTGAAGTCATCGTGGGGCCGGAGTTCGTCACCGGCAGCACGCGGATGAAATCCGGCACGGCTCAGAAGCTCGTGCTCAATATGATTTCAACGGCGGTGATGATCCAGCTTGGAAAGGTGAAAGGAAACAAGATGGTGGACATGCAACTCACCAACAACAAGCTGATTTCGCGCGGAACCAAAATGCTGATGAGTGAACTGGACATCACTGCCGAGGAAGCCAACCGCCTGCTCCTCGAATTCGGAAGCGTGAGAAAAGTGCTGGAAGAAAAAAGGAAAAGCGAGTAAGCTCCACTTCGTTCATTTTTTCATTTCCTGTTTTTTTATTTTTGGTAATCGCTCCCGGTTTCTAACTTTGCTTCTCATTAAGATTTTATTTTTTCATGCAGGACATTGAACCTTATTACCACTGGCGTGAATTGTACGTCGCATCGGAAGACGAGTTGTCGCCTTTTCACGGAGCCCTGTACAGCGAGTTTGAGTTTACCAACACGGTGTATAATTATTACATCCATCCGCAGTGGGATATGTTCGGGTCGAGTACGCTGTACCTGAAAATTCTTTACGCGGATTACGACAGGCAGTTTGCCGTGATCGAATTCATCGGCGAATGGAATGATGCGTTGTACAACGACATCATGTTTCTCAAAAGAGAGGTGATTGAACCGATGATGGATGAGGGGATCATCAAATTCATTCTCATCGGCGAAAGCGTGATGAACTTTCATGCATCCGACGATTGTTATTACGAAGAGTGGTTCCAGGATGTGGAAGAAGGGTGGATTGCCGCCATTAACTTCCGGGAGCATGTGTTGAAGGAATTCGAACGGAACAACATCGATTTCTACCTCGCCTTTGGCGGCGAGTTGAATGAGCTCAACTGGAGAACCTTTAATCCTGTTGAACTTTTACAAAGGGTGGAAGGAGTGATGACGAAAAGGTTAAATTAAGAAACGCCGATTTTTTTTTTTAGATAACAGGCCTCTGCAAACTATACGTTTCTGTAGTTTTTGGAAATGTACCGCAGTCTGCATACCTTTCGAAATATTCGGAACCTTAGCAACCCAAACGTACCGATAATTAAATGCTATGTGCCATTGAAGGCTCCGATTAAGCAGTCTACTTATTTGACAATCTGTTTCTTTTAATAAATTTCCTTATTCGAATCATCAGCACGGCTGACTGTTTTGCAGGATCCTGAACTGACTGATCCGGGCTCTTACCA
>JAPLDA010000077.1 GCA_026391945.1 Bacteroidota bacterium
GCAAAAGAGATTTCCCTTTCACGTGAATTTCCTCCGAATAGAATTCCAATCCTCAATTTCATAGTGGTGAATGAAAAAGCAAAGTTAGAAATTAAAAAACAGGTTTCGGGTACAGAATCACCATTCATCCACAGTGTGATTGTTGAAAAACCCGGGTGAAGGTTCATTGCGAAAATCGCTGTGGCTGAAATAAAATGAAGACCGTTGTCGCCGGGAGGAATCCATAAGGCATCGCAACATCAAACCGTATCAACCCATTCCTGTGAATAACTTGATTTTAACGGAATGGGAAGTTTTATATTTGATTTTATTACCTTTGTTACAGGAATTCCATTTTTACACCTAACCCATCATACATGGAAGAAGAAGAATTCGAAAATCAGCGGGACGACCAGAGCCATATTCAAAATTCCATTGATCGTTATGAGGAAATGCTTCGCAACAAAGATGCGTACTTCTTTGATGTGGATGCTTTCCTGAATATCGTCGATTACTACATTGAAAAAAACGATCCTGTAAAATCATTACAGGTCATCGAATTCGCCAAAGAACAACACCCGGCTTCAGTTGAGTTCCTGTTGCGGGAAGCGCAGTTGTTAAGCATGGTGGAACGACACAACGAAGCCCTGCAGATCCTTGATAATGCTGAACAGCTTTCCCCGACCGATCCTGATATTTACATGATCCGCGGAAGCATCTATTCGCAGCAGCAGAAATTTGAACTGGCGATCGAGAATTTCAACAAAGCCATTCCTCTTGCCAGCGAGCTGGATTTGCTTTACCTGAACATCGCTTACGTGTACGAAAGCTGGGGCGATTACAACAAAGCCATCAAGTACCTGAAACTTTGCCTCGACGACAATGCGGAAAATGAAATCGCCCTGTATGAATTGGCATTTTGTTTTGAGTTCACCAACCGTTTGCGAGAAAGCATTGGTTACTATAAGCAATTCATCGACCGTACTCCTTACTCCTATCCTGCCTGGTACAACCTCGGCAACGTATACAACCGGCTGGGTGATTTTGAAGATGCACTGAATGCGTATGACTACTGCCTGCTGATCAAGGATGATTTTTCATCCGCTTATTTCAACAAAGGAAACACACTTGCCAACCTCAACCGGTACAGTGAAGCGATTGAGTGTTATAAAAAGACGTTTGAATTCGAAGCGCCCGATTCACTCACGTATTACAACATCGGGGAATGTTATGAGCAACTGGAACAAATGCAGAAGGCGCGCGACTATTACAAACGCTCCACCAAACTGGATGCAAGCCTGGCAGAAGCATGGCTGGGCATCGGTATCACCCTGCAGAATGAAGAACGCTGGTTTGAGTCGGTGCATTACATCAAGAAAGCCATCGAACTGAATAACGGGAACTCAGAATTCTGGTTTGCGCTGGGAGAATCTGAATTCCATCTCAGCAACCATGTGGCTGCCGAAATCGCCTACAAAAAAGTGATCGACATGGAACCAGATAACATGGATATCTGGCTTGAGTATTCGCACATGCTGATGACAGACGATCGTCCGGATGAAGCCATTGAAGTGATCGAAACCGGTTTGATTCATTTACCCGATCAGCCGGAATTGCTGTACCGCCTGGTTTGCTACCATTACCATTGCGGGAAACACTCGGAAGCCTATGCCATTCTTCAAAATGCGCTGGAGAAGAATGCCAGCCTTTTTCACACCATGTTCGAATACGCTCCTTCCCTGGAAAACGACAAGAACATTCTCCATCTCATCGAACTTCACAAGAACAATTTATGAATTTTACACTCGAAGGAATTCCAAAGCGATCCAAAAAGCCGCGCGAATCAGGAATCACTATGGTCATGGACAAAGGACTGAGCGTCCGACAGGCGGAAGACCTCGTGGAGTCAGGCGCTGAATGGATCGACCTGTTGAAACTCGGTTTCGGCAGTGCATACGTGACACCGAACCTGGAGAAAAAAATCGCCGTTTATCGTTCCGCGGGTTTGCCTGTTTATTTCGGCGGAACGTTGCTGGAAGCTTTTATCATCCGCAACCAGTTTGATGAATACAGGAAACTACTCGACAAATTCAAAATGACACATGCCGAAGTTTCCGATGGTTCCATTTTACTGGCTCATTCAAAAAAATGCGAACACATTAAAAAACTCAGCAAACAGGTAACGGTGATCTCTGAAGTAGGATCTAAAGAAGAAGGCATCATCATTCATCCGAACAAATGGATCGAGATGATCGAAAAAGAACTTCATGCCGGGGCCTGGAAAGTGATCGCAGAAGCCCGTGAAAGCGGAACCGTAGGGATTTACAGGCCAAGCGGAAAAGCACACGTGGTACTGATCAATAAAATCATCGCGAAAATTCCGCCTGATAAAATCATCTGGGAAACTCCGAACAAATCAGGGCAGACTTATTTCATCAAACTGCTGGGTGCCAATGTGAACCTGGGGAACATCGCTCCCAATGAAGTGCTGGCGCTCGAATCGCTGCGCATCGGGTTGAGAAGCGATACTTTTTTTGAGTTCATCAGTTGATGCATCAATTGAAGTAAACGACTTTCTTCGTTTCAAAAAATTCTTCATCGAAATAATCCTTCAGCTCGAAAACGATGACTTTCCTTTTCAGCTGAACAATCTCTTCTTCAAGATCTCCGCCCTTCAGGTACAGGATTCCGTTTTTAAAACTGTTGAAGCCTTCTCTTTTTATCAAAGGTCTTGTCCAGTGATAAAATTCACTCAATGAAGCAACAGCGCGGCTGACGATGAAATCAAACTTCTCATCCAGTTCCTCTGCCCTGATCTTTTTGGCGGTAACATTTTTCAAACCAAGCGATGATGCCACCTCTTCCACCACCTTTATTTTTTTCCCGATGGAATCGACCAGGAAAAACTGAACACCGGGAAAAAGTATCGCCAGCGGAATACCCGGGAAACCGCCACCGGTGCCGACATCCAGCACACGTGTTCCGTTTGCAAAAGAAATCACCTTCGCTATTCCCATAGAATGCAGCACATGATTCACATACAGGTTGTCGATGTCCTTCCTTGAAATCACATTGATCTTTTCATTCCAGTCAGCATACAACTCCTTCAGCAAAGCGAATTGCCGGATTTGTTCCGGAGTTAATCCTGGAAAATAGTTCAGGAGGATGTTATGGGATGGAATCTCTGTCATCACTTAAAAATTTCGGCTACCCGTAAAAAGTAGCCGATAAAAAATCATTTATAAAAACAACGATGAGCTAAACCTGTCGCTCATATCTGCTCTTCCTGGTTTTTCATGATCTGGTACAGGAACTCCCTCGCCCTGAACAGTTGTGCTTTCACGGTTCCTAAAGGAAGCTGCAGTTCATCGGCAATCTCTTCATACGAACGTTCCTGGAAATAACGAAGCTCCACCAAACGCTTGTAACGCGGCTTCAGTTTTTCCACCACATCACGCATGGCCATCGCTTTTTGTTTTTTGATCATGTTCTCTTCCGGGTCCAACAGGGGAGATTTGATTTCGTATTGCATTTCCTGCCCGTTGTCGTTCTCCATGTTTTTATCAATGGAGAAAGTCATTTTCTTTTTCCTCCGGATGAAGTCGATGCAGTTGTTGGTGGCAATTTTAAAAAGCCAGGTGCTGAATGCGTAATCAGGTGTATACTGGTGCAGGTTCTTAAATGCTTTTCCGAATGCTTCGATCGTAAGATCGTCGGCATCATCCCGGTTGTTTACCATTTTCAAAAGCATGAAATAAATGGAATCTTTGTAACGCTGCATCAGTTCGGCATAAGCCTTCTGGTCGCCTTTCACAGCATGCGTGACCAGTTTGAAATCGATTTGCGCCTTTTCAGACAAGTTGGGATTTACTTCCATGGTTTTTGTTTAGTGACAAGGTTTGAGAAGAAGAAAACCGGCTGTAAGATGACATTAAAAAATTCAAGCACGGGGAACAACCACACCAGGTCGGTTTCCTGTAATTTTTTTGAACTGAGGTATAGAATTGGAAATTCGATGAGTATTTTTATGGCATACAAAGATAGGATGATTCTCCAATCAAAATGAAGTACGAGTAAAGCAATGAGGGAAAAGAAAAAAAGCAAACCGGAAAATGAATTGATAAAAAGCAGGAGCTGGTGCTTGCTTTTGTAATGCTTACCGGTACCGATGTGACGTATTTTCTGCCTGGACCATTCGCCGAAAGTTTTTTTCGGATCCGAGTAGGTGAATGAATCCGGTTGGAATTCAATCCTTGTATTTTTCGCATCTGCATTTTCATTCACAAACAAATCATCATCACCTGAGAGAAGATGGTAATGACGGGCAAATCCTTTCGTCCTGAAAAAAAGTGATTTCCTGTAAGCCATGTTTCTGCCCACGCCCATGTACGGCATGCCGGCCAATGCGAATGAAAAGTACTGCACGGCGATGAGGAAGGCATCGAACCGGATCATCTTGTTCAGGAATCCTTTCTCCTTCCGGTAAGGTCCGTAACCCAAAACAATTTCAGTTCCTTTGGTGAAATGATATTGCATATCCGTCAGCCAGTTTTTTCCTGCAGGCATGCAGTCGGCATCGGTAAAAAGCAGGATATCATTCTTCGCAGCTTTGATTCCGAGCGTGAGTGCGAATTTTTTTGCATGCCTGTATTTTTCCTGTTCCTGTATCGTCACCACTTTAAGATGTGCATATTTTTTTTCCATCTCATCCAGGAAAACACCTGATTCATCCCATGAACAATCGTTCACCACGATCACTTCGAACGAAGGATACGCCTGTTCGAGTACCGTGTGAAGATATTTCCGGAGGTTGTTCACTTCGTTGCGTGCACATACAATCACCGAAACCGGTTGTGTTTCATGAGAAACAGATTTTCCTTTGTACAAGGCAAACCGTAAATAAATCATTAAATAATATCCTGCCCGGATCATGAATGCCATTAAGAAAACCATTAATAACACCCATACCAGGCGATCCTGTATCTCCATCATATTTCTTTCCTCGCTTCGCTTTTCAAATTCGTATTCTTACAAATGTATCAGGGTAGCATGAATCAAAGTCACTATATTTGGCGAGATATTAACGTAGTCATGTTTAAAACGATGCAGTGATAAGGTTGATAAAAAAGGAGTCTGCATGAAATGAATTTCCGTGCTGCCTCTCCTTATCCATTGATCATCTTTCAATTTCCGTATGCAATTCAAACTAACATCCACAGATAAAAATTCCAACGCACGAACCGGTGAACTCAGCACCGGCCATGGAAAAATACACACACCGATCTTTATGCCGGTCGGGACAGCCGGTACCGTGAAAGCCGTTCACCAGCGCGATCTTTCAGATGACATCAAAGCGCAGATCATTCTTGGAAATACCTATCATCTTTATTTACGCCCCGGGCTGAACATCCTCGAACAGGCTGGTGGCTTACATGGTTTCATGAACTGGAAACACCCGATCCTCACCGACAGCGGCGGCTACCAGGTGTATTCACTCGCTGACTCAAGAAAAATAAAAGAAGAAGGAGTGGCATTCACTTCCCACATCGACGGCTCAAAACATTTCTTCACTCCCGAATACGCCATGGATATTCAGCGCATCATCGGCGCCGATATCATGATGGCCTTTGATGAATGTACGCCTTATCCGTGCGATCACCGGTATGCAAAGAAAAGTATGGAGATGACACATCGCTGGCTGACGAGGTGTTGTAACCGTGTGGATGAGACGGAAAGTAAATACGGACACCCGCAATCGCTGTTCCCGATTGTACAGGGAAGCGTGTACAAAGATTTGAGAACCCAATCGGCGGAAGTGATTGCCGGTCATGAGCGCGAAGGAAACGCCATCGGCGGATTGTCGGTGGGTGAGCCTGCAGAAGAGATGTATGAAATGACGGAGCTTGTTTGTTCTATTCTTCCTGCCGACAAACCACGTTACCTGATGGGAGTTGGAACACCTGCCAATATCCTCGAGTGTATCGCGTTGGGAGTGGATATGTTTGATTGTGTGATGCCGACACGAAACGCCCGGAACGGAATGCTCTTCACCAAAAACGGAATCATGAACATGCGGAATGAAAAATGGAAAAATGATTTTTCAGCCATCGATGAAGAAGGAAATTCATTCGTTGACACCTGCTATTCAAAAGCCTATTTGCGGCACCTCGTCATCAGCAAGGAAATGTTAGCCGCGCAGATTGCCACACTTCATAATCTTTCGTTTTATTTGTGGCTGGTAACGGAGGCGAGGAATAAAATCATCGAAGGAAGTTTTATGCCATGGAAGAATGAGATGGTTGTGAAATTGGCAAGGAGGCTTTGATGGATTACCGTCGGATATCAGACGAAGGCACCCGGTTTTAACTTTTAACTTTTGACTTTTTAGATTTAACATAACACTGCTTGAAAACGCTCGATAAATACATCATCCGGAAATTCCTGGGAACTTTTTTTCTTTCCCTGGCTTTGATCATTGTCATTGCCGTGGTGTTCGACATTTCGGAAAAGATTGATGACTTCCTCGAGCGGCATGCACCGTTTACGGCCATCGTCTTCCAGTATTACCTCAACTTCATTCCGTACTTCGCCAATTTGTTCGCGCCGCTGTTCGTATTCATCAGTGTCATCTTTTTCACTTCAAAGATGGCGGCGAATACGGAGATTGTCGCCATACTGAACAGCGGTGTGAGTTTCAGGAGAATGCTTTTCCCTTATTTTATTTCGGCAGCCGCCATCGCCATCATCAGTTTTTATTTTAACGGCTGGGTGATTCCACATTCGAATAGTAAACGGCTTGCTTTTGAAAATGTATACATCAGGAACCCGGTTGAATTCAAGGACAGGAACATTCACCGGCAAATCAGTCCGGGTGTGTACATCTACCTCGAAAGCTATAACAACAATGATAACATCGGTTTTCGTTTCGCCATGGAAAAAATTCAGAATGGAAAACGCATTTACTTTTTGGATTCCGACCGGATCCTATGGGACAGCATTTCATCAAAATGGAGAATTGAAAATTATTTCGTCCGTACCATCAACGGTTTTCATGAACACTTATCAGGCGGAATGCGTCTTGATACGGCTCTTGCCTTCACTCCATCTGATTTCAAAAGAAGGATTACCATCATTGACGCGATGGATACGCCGACACTGAACAAGTTCATTGAAGATGAAAAAATGCTGGGTTCAGAGAACCTCAGTATTTTCCTGCTCGAAAAATACAGGAGGACTGCTGTTCCCGTAGCAACATTTATCCTGACACTGATGGGTGTTTCACTCTCGAGCCGGAAAATACGGGGCGGTATCGGCATGCAGCTGGGCATCGGCATCACCCTCAGCTTCGCTTATATTTTGTTCATGCAGATCTCGAATACCTTTGCCACCAGTGGATCCGTGGCTCCCCTCGTTGCCGTCTGGATTCCGAATTTTATTTTTGCCATCGTGGCGTTGTTTCTTGTCAGGGTTGCACCGAAATAATTGCTTCTGTTTTTTTTTGTCAATGGATGAAAGAAAGGAACCGGAATGATCTATATCAATCCAATCCTGATGATGATCATGGTTTATCGTCCATATTTTTCCTTAATTTCCGTCGGTAAAATTCTAAATCAAATGAAATCAACACGACAAAACAGCAAGAGAACAACGAGGTATTGTTTTCTGATCACCATTCTTTTTTTGTTTACATCCTTCCATGCTTCTTCGCAAACGTGGTCGGGTTTAGGCAGCGGACTCGACAACTGGGTTCATGCAGTAGCGGTTTATAATGGCGACGTGATTGTCGGCGGACAATTCCTCAATGCAGGAGGAGTACCGGCAAACTACATTGCAAAATGGAACGGAAGTTCATGGTCGGCAATGGGAACCGGTATGGATGGTGAAGTAGATGCATTAATCGTATACAACGGTGAATTGTTTGCGGGTGGATATTTCACAACAGCAGGAGGAATATTATGCAATCACGTTGCGCGATGGGATGGCTCTGTGTGGGCAGATGTTTCGGGAGGAGTCAACAGTCTTGTTTCTTCCTTTACTGTGTACAACAACAACCTGATCGTCGGCGGATATTTTACAGATGCCGATGGCTTGCCTGTAAACTACATTGCCCAGTGGAGTTCAGGCGGCGGATGGAGTGCGCTGGGAGCCGGCCTGGGCGGAACACAGGGACAGGTGATGGCGTTGACCGTTTACAATTCGGAAGTGGTTGCAGGAGGATTTTTTACATCTGCCGGCGGAAGCAGTGCAAACGGAATTGCTAAATGGAACGGTTCATCGTGGTCAACGTTGGGAAGCGGAATCGTCGGAATACCTTATGCTTTGACGGTTTACAGCGGCAACCTCATTGCCGGTGGACTTTTGTCTTCTGCCGGTGGAGTAAGTGCAGGCGATGTTGCACGTTGGGACGGATCTAACTGGTATGCCCTTGGAAGCGGCGTTGGAGGCGGTTTATATGGATACGTATTAGCGCTTGATACATTCGGAACCAACCTGGTTGCCGGCGGAATTTATACCACAGCCGGCGGACAAAGCGCTCCCAACATTGCCTATTGGGATGGTTCATCCTGGTACCCGATGTGTACCTACATGGGCAGCGGGGGAACCGTTCAGGCGGTGTATGCGCTCACTTCGTATTACGGAAGTGAAATTGCCGGAGGAATTTTCAACGATGTTGACGGAACCGGCGCAAACAATGTCGCCAGTTGGCTGGGAATTACCGGCCTGCCTCATGTTGAAAATAACAATGCCCTTTTTCAGAATTACCCTGACCCATTCAGTCGCGCTTCTACCATCACCTATCATGTTGACAAAACAGGAAGAGTAAAACTGGATGTTCTGGATATGTATGGAAGGATGATAAAATCACTGGTGGATGAAATAAAAAATCCCGGAGATTATTTTTTAAAAATCAATGGCGATGATTTTCCGGCAGGTGTTTATTCTTATCAATTGAACACCGGTTCATTTTCCGAAAGCAGGAAAATGATCGTTACAAAGTAAAGCGGCATCGTCCAGTATCATAAAAAGAAATGCCCGGCCGTATGACAGCCAGGCTGATGTATCGTGAAATTTCCTTTTTAGAAGATCGACTTCACAGCGATGTAAACAACTGCGGCAATCAAAATGACATCCACAACGAAGATCATGTACAAACTGATCGGGTGGTGATTTTTTTCATGCACAGAATGAATACTGCTGGCAGACTCATCTTCTTCCATGTGGTTGTAGGTTACTACCGGTTCGTTTTTCATTGTCTTTGGTTTTTACACTATGTACGGCCGGGAAGATGTTCCAGCTTTTTATTTTCAGAAGCATAATTACAGGTGCAAGCAAACTCCTAAAATGGCTGGTTTGGCAATAGAAAATTCATGAAAAAAAAAGAAACTGAACAGTTGACATAAAAGAACAGGGAGAAAAAAAATGTAAGACAAGGATCAAAATAATTAAGGCATGTCCGGAAAATTCTAAAAACCTTCTGTTTACTCAGAAGCCATCCCAAAACATTCTACAACCGGTAAACCTTGGAAGCAGGATCCGTCCTGGAAACAGAGTCAATAAAAAGTAGCGAGGGAGGGTTTCGAACCCTCCACCTCAGGGTTATGAATCCTGCGCTCTAACCACCTGAGCTACCTCGCCATGTACCCGTTAACATTCCAATATAAAATAACCGTTTGGCCATGTTCACTTTTTAAGGGCTGCAAATATAATAGTTCTTCTTCAACAAAAAATTTTTCATGAACGTCCTTCTTCTTCAAGCCAATGCGTCTGATGCTTGATGGTACGAAGAACCACCACTACCAAAGTTGTCACGATCAAGGTATACCGTTCGCAATCATCCAGTCGCCATTGATGCTCATGCAATGCATGCATCAGCAGGTTCACAAAAGCAAATCCAAAAACCGTGGCGAGGATACCGGAATATTCCCTTCTCAGCACGCTCTTTATTGAAAACGGAATGTTGCTTTTTACAAAACGGGATAAACGCGGGATAAATGCCGGTGCTTTCATTGACCACTGCAGGTATGCCTCGCCGAATTTCCGTTCCAGGAATCGTTCTTCCGCAAACATGATGCGTTCATAATAAATCCAGAACAGCAGGCTCACGATGATTACAAAGCTGAAGTTTTTGGTGTACAAAACGATTCCAATCCACATCAGGTAATTTCCAAGATACAACGGATGCCGGACTATGGAATAAATTCCTGTGCTGTTCAGCTGTTCGGCCACCTGTTGTTCCGTATTCCTGCCCGATGTGCCTTTGGGTGTGGTACCAATGGTGTATGCACGTATGAGGAAGCCCACTGAACAAATGAAAACCGACAACACATTCAATCCATGGAGGTACCCTTCGCTCATCGATGAATAGTCGGCCAGGTAAACAGCCGGCACGGCAAGCAGAAAAAGGACTGCAGGAAGCGGCCCCCTGTGCCTGAAAAGCCAGTTGCCTTCTTTTTCCAATGAATGAATCAATGCCATCGTTAAAGTTTTTGCGAAGGTAATTTTTTAAAAATAATTTCTATCTTGTGCTCCCTTTAAAATTTATTTTGAACCCTTATTAAATATTGTATTCGTGAAGACTGCCAGTGTACCGAAAAAGGAAAAATACCAATTGGAATTTGAAGTTCATTCCTCTCCTAAAATATTATTCAATTACCTGAGTACTGCCAGCGGGCTGGAAGAATGGTTCGCCGACCGGGTGAATATCCGTGACGGTGAATTTATTTTTATCTGGGAAGGAAGTGAAGCACGCGCAAAAATGCTCAGCAGGAAAGACAACCAGCTCGTCAGGTACAAATGGATTACCGATGACAAAAAGGATGAAACTTTTTTTCAGTTCGAAATTTTAACGGACGAAATTACTTCTGATGTAGCTCTTATCATCACTGATTTTGCAACGGAAGAAGAAAAAGCCGAGAATACCCTTCTCTGGAACAGCCAGATCCATAACCTGATGCATCACATCGGATCGTGACCTGGTAGTGCCGGGAAAATTACGAAGAGAAAACTTCCCGGCCAATCAACCCCAGTTCACGAAGCTGAAAATGCAGATGAGCAGGAAGAGGAAATAAATGAACGCCGTTACCGATGCTCCCGTTTCGCCGAAGTAGGTATAAAACAGGCTGTATTTTTCAGGATGGGCGGCAGGATGGTTTGAGTGATCCATGGTGATTTGTTATGAATGCGCAAAGATGCAAACTTCTTTAAAAAAATAAAATAGCCGGAGAAAAATTATTCTTCCACCAACAGGATGAACTTCTTCTCCAGGGGATCCACGTGCAAGGCAAGTTGACTTAAAAAATCATCTCCGTATTTCGAATACATGGCCAGGATGTTTTCATACCGTTCCTGGAGTATATTTTCCGGAAAAAATTTTTCTTTTATTTTTTTTACCTGGCTGACGGATGTTTCGTGTTTCTTTTTTTCAGCACGAATCACTTTCTCCTCCAATGCCTTCAGCCCGTTCATTACTTTTTGTTTCTCGGCTTCCGCCGCTGGTTTCAGGGTAGGATCCTTTTCTGAAACACGGGGAATCATGTCGTTGAAAAGATCTTCAGCCCTGGCATAAGTCGATTGCATCCAGTTGGTATCACCTGGCTGTTGCGACAGGAATTTTTTTACCAATGCATCTTCCGGTAAAAAGATTTCTTCCGGGAGAATCCCAAGCTTATCCAGTTTTAATTTCGATGAAGCATCCAGGATCATGATGCAACTGCGTAAAACCAGTACCGGCAAAGACATTCCATGGTGTTCAAACATTTTTTTGAATTCAAGCCAGTAGGACACTTCAGCAGGACCGCCTACAACGGCAATGTTCGGTAATACGGTTTCCTGGTAAAGAGGACGAAGCACCACATTGGGACTGAATTTCTCAGGATGATTTTCGATTTCGTCCATGAGGTCTTTTTCGGTGAACCGGATGCCGGTATTCATCACCTCGTAACCGGAACCGGCAGCAACGATTCGTTCCCGGAAATGATCTCCCAGGTAAAAGAGGTTGATTTCCCTGGGATGAACCTGTGCCTTGTACTTTTTTTCCAATTCTCCGATCGCATCATTCACGAGCCGGTAAGCATGATGATGAAGTACATCCTCCTTCATTTCACGGATGAACGTTTTTTTCAACCGGGCATCACAGGCATCCAGAATTAATAATCCATCTTCTTTAAAAAGTTCGTGAACGATGATTCTCGTGGCCTGCGACAGGGAGCGATTTTCCTTATAGGCTTCAGAAAAAATCTGCATCAGCCTTCCGGCTTTTGAATCATTGCCCAGCAACACTTTGATTTCCTCCATGATGGCCGGGATGCCATCGCACGACAGTTTCCCGGCAGCTCCACCACTACTCTCTTTCCATTCTATTTTTTTTCCGAACAAATTGATGTGATTGATTTCATCAACGTCATGGTCTTCACTGGCCATCCAGTAAAGAGGAACAAAATCATATTCCGGAAAAAATTCCTTCAACTTTTTTGCAAGGCTGATGGTGCTGATGATTTTATAAATAAAAAACAGCGGACCGGTAAAAATATTCAACTGGTGTCCTGTGGTGACGGTGAACGTTGTTTGGTTCTTTAACAGGCTGATTCCATTCCTTGTCCTTTCCGGAATGCCGGATATTCCCTCCATTTGAAGGTATTGCTCATGAATCACCGAACAAAGCAATTCACGGTTTTTCTCTTTGCTCTGCGAATACCTGATTGCTTCCCCGAACCCTGACTTGTCAAAAGAAAAAGAAAAGAAACTTTTCAAATGCTCTTCCCCTGAAAGATAATCAACAATTAACCTGCTGAATGAATTCGTCGATTCAAACCCCATCTGCTTCCTGGAAAAAGTAGTCATAATAAATAATTGTCCGCGTAAATGTACTTATTCTCATTTCATTTAAAAGTCGTAAAAAGAACGATTCGGGAGAACATTTAGGCGGCTTCATTAATTTTTTAAACAAAGGCAGTAACTAATTGGAATTCAAAATAAATAATACTTATATTTGCTATGGGTTAAAAAAGTAAACGGCACCATGACTGACTCTAACCAGTTGTTTGCCGCATGTGCGAAGAAAAGTTTACCACAGATTTATTATTGATTCTCTCAGAGGACTTCTGTTGAAAATTGAACGCCTTACAGATCAACAAAACTGACAATAAAACATACATGAAAAAAATCAATTGTATGATAAAAACAATTGTGCGATTGTTTTTGTCGATTATTTCTGTGATGGCTGTTCAGCAGGCATCGGCGCAGCTTAGCAGCTATTCGTTCACCACGTTAACCGGCATTGCACCGGAAGACATGTCCATAGGGACTACCCTGCTGATCGGACCCAATTCAGATGATAATATTTCTTCTGCATTGAACATTGGTTTTATTTTCACATTCAACGGAACTTCCTATACGCAGTTTTCATTTAATTCGAACGGACTCATGCACCTTGGCTCTGATATTATTACAGGGGCTGCTGCAAACCAACTGACCGCTTCGAATGACAATCCTAAAATTGCACCTTACTGGGATGATCTGCATACCGGAACCGATGGTAAAGTTCACTACAAACTTATTGGTTCATCCCCCAACAGAAAACTTTGCGTGGAATGGAATGTAACCGTACCGAAAAATTCGGCCGGACCTTCGAATGCAAAGTTCCAGGCCTGGTTATTTGAAACTACTAATGTCATACAATTTGTTTATGCAAGTGCTGCAGGAATCTTAGCGAACCCGGGTGGTTACTCTGTTGGCCTTGCCAGTTCAGCAACTGATTTTTTAAGCATTACCACGTCAACAAACTCATCAAGTACGATCACAGAGAACAATTCCAATACGTCAGCAATTGCTGCGCTTACTTCCTACAAATTCACCCCGGCAGCAGCAACAGGAATTCCGAACTGTGCAACCATTTCATTCCCTTCAAACAATGCAACCGGTGTTACCACCAGCCCGATTTTGACCTGGACAAGCGGTGGTGGTGCTCCTTCCGGTTATGATGTTTATTTCGGCACTGCTGTTTCTCCACCTTTGGTGTCCACCAACCAGGTGTCCACTAATTATGTTCCCGCAGCTTTAACAGGCAATACAAACTACTATTGGAAGGTTGTACCGAGGAATTCTTTTGGCGCTCCTGCCACCTGTACGGTGTACCATTTCACCACTTTCACCCCGGTAAATTATGACGTTGCAAGGACAGCAGGAATTTCATACAGTTCGATTTCATCTACCGGAACATCCATTTCCAGTTGGAGAAATGGTACGAATACAGATGACAACCTGAGCAATTCTATTCCCATCGGTTTTAATTTCACTTACCAGGGAACCACCTTTACCAATGTACTGGTGTCGACCAATGGATTCATGACGCTTAACACCTCGACATTAGAAACAGGCGGCGGTTCTTCTTATGGACCGGATAATACAGGCTTGTCGTCAACATCATTATCAACCCTTGCTCCTTTTTATGATGACCTGGTATGCCAGGGAAATCCTTATACATCCACAAGCCTAAGTTCATCGATTAAATATTCTGTTGCAGGATCAACAGGAAGCAGGGTCTTTACAGTAGAATGGCTGACTATGCAGACTTATGGCAATACAGGTCCTAACCTGAATTTCCAGGTGAAGTTATACGAATCAACCAATAACGTAGAGTTCATTTATGGCACCATGGAAGGATTCAATGGTACATCCAATAATATTTTTACCTATTCATGCGGCATCAATGCAAGTTACATCAGCACAATTCCCGCAACCGGGGAATTGCTTTGTCAGCAACTTGCCAATACAAGAAGTTTCGGAAAGAATGTAGTGAACAACCTCACTGCTGTTCCTGATTGCAACAGCAAGGTTACATTTACCTTGGGTAATTACACCATATATGTTCCTGTAGTTACAACTGTATCCAATGATGAGCCAGCTGGGGCAATTGCTCTTTCGGTGAATTCGTCGCCCTGTGTTTCACTTTGCGGAACATATTATTCATCGGCTGGTGCCACTTTATCATCTGCCGTACCGGTTTGTACTGGAAATGCAGATGATGATGTTTGGTTTTCATTTGTTGCAACAAATCCATCAACCACCATAAAGGTTCTGAATTCAGGTGGTTATGACGCTGTGGTGCAGTTACTGAATAGTTCGCTTGCCAGCATCACCTGTCAGAATTCAACAGGCCAGGGATTAACGGAATCAATTGTAACCGCAGGCACTTTAACGGTAGGCAACACGTATTATGTTCGGGTATATAATTCCAGTGCCGGCTCAGGATTCAACGGTAAATTTTCAATCTGTATCAGCGCAACGCTCTTGCCTCCTTCCAATGATAACTGCAGCGGAGCAATTATTCTCGCCGAAGGAACCAGCCTCTCGTTAATCAACGGTTCGAATACACTTGCAGCGACTGCCTCAACCGGTGTTCCTTCTCCATGCAATTCAACTGTTGCTGATGATGACGTGTGGTATTCATTTACATCCATTGCCACTGTTGCAACCATCGTAGTTCAAAGCGGAATCGGCTTTGATGCAGCCGTGGAGTTATTCTCCGGAAATTGTGCCTCATTAACTGTACTTCAATGTGCAAATGCGACCAGTACAGATGGAACAGAAACAATTAATTTAACCGGACTTTCAGTGGGCCTCGTTTATTACATCAGGGTGTATCATGCATCCATTGGCGCCGGGACAGGAAGTTTCAGGCTTGGCGTTTATGCAACAGCACCTGTTTGTCCAACAAGTTTTAACCCGGCCAACGGTACTGCTCACGTCGATATCAACGGAATCACACTCTCCTGGCAAAAAGTGAGTGACGTTACCGGATACGATGTTTACATGGATGTTGTGAATCCACCCATTCATTTGCAGGTATCCAATACACCGGATACCAGCATCATCACGGGTGCACTGACAGCTGGAAATATTTATTACTGGAAAGTTATTCCACGCAACGGAAGTGTAACCGGCAGCGGTTGTTTCGTCAATGTATTTTCACCACCGCAGCCTGATGCAGGTTTGTATGTGAAGGTATTCATTGAAGGATTTTATTTAGGTGGAGGAATGATGCAAGCCGTTGTGGATCCCGTAAACAGGCCGGGAGTTACCGATACGATTCATGTATCACTTGCAAGAAATGTTTCTCCTTACGACATCATGTACACTTGCAAAGCCATTCTGAATACCAATGGAATGGCGCATTGTTTTTTCCCTGCACAGGCTCTTTTGGGAAATTATTACATCGTGGTGAATCATCGCAACGCCCTTGAAACATGGAGCTACCAACCGTTCGGGTACAATACAAACGATACCACTTTTAATTTCAGCAGTCCGCGAAATTCCGCTTTGCGTGTGGGCCGTAACCAACAGCCAGTGATTCGTCATCCGAATGCTCCACATGCCAATCAAAATAATCCGGGTTCACCGGTTGATGATCTGCCACTTCCTCTCAGGAACCAGGTTCCGTTGATTTCCCCTGAATTGAATTTTGAAAAAATATTTTTGCCGGAAGAAATTTTTGAAGATCCGTTGGCGTTGAACAATTTATTTTTTGAAAATATCGTCCGCATGCCTTAGCTCCGGAACCCGGGTAATTGATTCAATCTTTTCGATAATTTGTTGATTTCTTCCCCATTCGAATCGGCTTTTTTACCCTTTCGATGTATACCTTTACAAACACATTCTAACATTTTACCAAGTTCAGCATTTTGTTAGCAATTATTAGATTGACTAAATGCTAATATTCAGCTACTTTCAAAGTTGATTTGAACCATCAGTCCTTAATCTTTCCATTAAGAAAACTGGTTGCGAATTACCGTGTTTGAGATTCAAACAAATCAAATTCATTGAAAGATAAACGAAATCGTTTCATGCCCTCTGTCATTCTCATTAATTTAACAGGAAGGAAAATATTCCATGGAATTTCTATGGGAGT
The DNA here is from genome assembly GCA_026391945.1 of Bacteroidota bacterium. GTDB lineage: Bacteria > Bacteroidota > Bacteroidia > AKYH767-A > 2013-40CM-41-45 > JAPLDA01. Next base: position 16,886 of record JAPLDA010000077.1, read on the forward strand.
TGTTTTTTTTCTTTCGTTATGGAATGCAGAAAGTTGCTTTTCGCAGGCCATATCTGTAAACAGCGGAAACTGGTTTTCTGCTTCCACCTGGTTAGGTGGAGTGATTCCTGTTGCCGGACAGGATGTTGTGATTTCAGCCGGTGATTCGGTGGTAGTGACTGGCACCACACCAATCGTGAATGACATCGCCATCACCGGTATTTTAACCATCCATTCCGCTGCTTCATGCGCGCTCGTGACCAATGGGAACATCACCATCAACGGCACCGTTTATAATAACGGAAGCCTGCAACTGACAGTGGCCGGAAAAATATTCACCATGAATGCCGGCTCTTTTTTTTACCACAATCCCAGGAATAATGTAACCGCTGATGAAACCATTTTCATCAACGGAATAGAGAACTTTGATACGACCAGTACACTCGTCATTCAAAAGTGGAGCAATGGTTCCATTCCACTCACTTGCCCCGGAAGGATTTCTTCTGATTTGGGAAACATCATTCTCAGTGCCCCTATCGGCTGGAACCAGATGGGTTTCTTTTCAACGAACAGGATCAAGGGAAAACTCACGGTTACAGATGGCAGCATTTTAATGGATGACGGAAGCCTCATTGCTTCCACTTCTCTTAACCTGAAAGACGTACTGATCACAGGAAACGGGAACATCGTATTCCAGACCGGGCTTAACAGGCCGTTTTACCTGACTACAGGAACATTCATTGACAGCAGCCACTCCGCACTTTCGACAATCATCATGAACGGTTCTTACGGAAATTTGAATTTCACTGTGAACGGTGATCTTTACCTCAGCCATACTTTCAGCGCCATTCTCGGAACATACAATGAACCCTGCAACAGCCCTCAAATAAATGTAAGTGGAAATTTTTCCATTGCCGGCGGAACCATTGAATTAATCAAACAGGTTGATGCAAGCCCGCAGATCAATGTTAGCGGAACCACCTCCATCTCCGGATCGCCGGCGAAGGTGAATTTTATTGACGGCAACACAGGCAGTCTTACTTTCAACACCGGGAACCTTTCCATTTCAGGTGGAAATTCGAATTGGATATTCGGTGGAAATAATCCTTCCATACCCAAATCCACAGGCGGTGCCACCCTGAACATTGCCGGTGATTTTACAATCTCAGGCACATCCAATACTATTTTCGGAAATGCAGATACGACGTTTAACAAAGTGAGAATCTCCGTCGGAAGGGATTTTATCATGAATGGAACGGGCGCATCCTTTACCGGTGCAAATACCAACGGGCCTTTTACATTCAAAGCAGCCCGAAATTTTACGATCACTTCCGGGAAATTTACGGGGCAGTCGAGTTCGATAAATGCTTCAACTGACTCTGTCATTACCGGGGTTGATTTCACTTTCAATTCAGCGGCAGGATCTGATTACTTCCGTGCAAACAATGGCGGCGGAACAACCTTCATCACCACAACCGGTAATTTCAACATCCTGAATTCCGGAACCGGTCCTGGAGAAGGCGTCACCGGAATTTACAACAACAACGGAAACCTGACGTTCACTGCGGGAGGATATTTCCTTCAGAACAACGGACAATTTTCCGGCATTTACAACGGCGGCGGAAACCTGACTTTCAACACGAACGGAATACTGGATGTGAACGGCGGAGTTTTCAAAGCAATCAACAATTCTGTTTCATCCGTACCCGGAACCATTTCTTTTGCTACGAATGCCATCGACTATGATGGCGGTTTCTTCAGTGTGTATTATGCTTCCAATACAAGTTCAGCGACGGGAACGATAACCGTTCAGAACAACTGTAAAGTAAATTTTACATCACCATCCGATCAATTCAGTTTTGCCGGGCTGGCTTTTGTAAGCCCGAACAACAATTCGCTCTTATTGAATCTCCTCATCAAAGGCGATCTCAACATCGGAGGTGCAAACGGAACATTTGTTTCCAGCCACTCTGAAGGGAACGAAATAATTGTCATCGGCGGCAACCTGAATATTTCCAATGGAAGTATCAGTTTCAATTCCATTCAAAACTCCGGTTATCCGAATGGACACAATGTGGCACTCACCATCGGCAGGAACCTGAGTGTAAGTGGCGGAAATACTTTCCTGTCGGCCATGTTAGGCACACTTATTCTTACTGATTCCGGAAATGTGGCGATTACCGGCGGCACCTTATCCGTGAAAGGCGGTGACGGATCAGGAACCTTCAATATCCTGGGAGGATATACCCAATCATCCGGAACATTTTACCTGCACAATTCCTCGAATGACGGTACTTCAAACAGCATCACTTTAGTTGTAAACTCAAACGATGATGGAAACGGTGACTTTGTTCAAAGCGGGGGAATCTTCAATTTTGAAAATTGTTCCATTGCACCACCTGCCGCAAATTCAACCAACGTCAACCATGTTTTGAATATCAAGAGTCCAAATTATTCCATTGGCCCGGGAGGTTCGATGACGAATGCGTTTGCAGGCACGGGAAACTATTTCGGCATTTTGAATTTTTCTCATACGGGCACCATGAACTTTTCACGATCCAGCACGCATTCGGTTCAGCAGGTAAAACAGGTTATTGTTTCCGGGACAGTTTTAGATGTTGTTTCCGGAAATCTTCAGCTGGCATCTTTCGCTACTCCTGCCCTGGACATGCTTAGCATACAGAACAACGCTACGCTCGTCCTGAGAGCAAACCAGGTTTACTCCAATGCAGCTGCTGCGAATTCCGGATTGCTGATGTACCAGGGATCAAGGTTGAAAACCCAGCACCCGAACGGCTTGTATAACAACACCACTTCCGCTGCCATCAGTTCTGCCGGCAACATGAATTATTTCCTTGATGCAAAAAGCACGGTTGAATACAACGGGACACACAACCAGGTGATATCCGGTACCGGTCTTGGCAATGCTACACTTTTCTATCACCAGTACGGGAACCTGGAAATAAATTTCGGAGGCATTCCTGATTCAGAGTTTGTGTACCCGACCAACAACCCGACTGTCAATTCTGTTTGTATCCGTTCGCGACTCATCCTTACTGCAGGTGAATTGAATCTTGACAACGATCACGATGGTTCAAACGGCGGCGGCAGAATTCTCTATGTAGCCAATGATTCGGTTACCGGAATTGTCAGAACCAGCGGTTACATCAGGAGTGAAATCAGCGATGGCTCAGGACTGGTCAGGTGGCTGATGAATTCAAAAACAGGCGCACATGTATTTCCATTCGGCTACAATTCTTCCACGTATGTGCCATTTACATTCAATCCGTCATCCGGAACTTCCGGTGAGGTAACGGCTGGAACTTATCATTCCGATCCATTTAATCTCCCGATGCCACCTACCGTCACCCAGGTTCATGATCTGCTTGGTGGTGACAACAGTTCGAATACAGTTGATCGTTACTGGTACCTGAATGTATCAGGAACCATCAGCAGTGCCAACCTGACTTTCACGGCGTCGCCGGCAGAGTTCGGTTCCATTTCAAATCCCAAAGCCCAACGATGGATAGTATCAACAGGAGGCTGGGAACTTCCGCAGGGAACACAATCCTATTTTATGAACGGAACATTGGCGGCTAACATTCCACGTTTTGCAAACTGGTGGGCGCTTGCCGGAAATTCATCACCGCTGCCAGTAGACCTGGTTCATTTCTCAGCATCCTGCGATCAGCATCGCGTAAACATTTCCTGGTCGACTGCAACGGAAGTGCATAACGACCACTTCAGCATCGAACGAAGTATGAACGGGTATTCGTATGAAGTGATCGGAACGGTGCGGGGAGCCGGGAACAGTAGCGTTCAGAATAATTATTCTTTTACGGATGAACACCCGGTTGCCGGGAATGCCTATTACCGGCTCGCACAAACCGACTATGACGGCGTTGCAAAAACATACGATCCGGCGATGGTACAATCCTGTGAGGATACGAAACATCTTTCTGTGAGCATCTACCAGGATGAAAACAACATCATCAACCTACTGATACAGTCAGGAAACCATGAATCCATTGTCATCACTGTTTTTGATGTGACAGGAAAAAAACTGCTTCAGAAAAATTCATCACTCGTTGTTGGCGACAACATCATAAAACTAAATATGACTGAATTCAGTTCAGGAATTTACCTCCTGCAGATTTCAGGTGATGAGGATGTTCTCACCAAAAAGTTTGAACTGAATAAGCGATGACCGGTGAAAAAATATTTTCACAACGGCTACTTCCCGACTTTTTCAAACTGCTTGCTGATTTTTTCATTCTCCGGCAGGAGTCCTTTTGCAAACTGAATGGTGCTTTTCGCTTTGGCAGCATCTTTTGCATCGGCGAGATAATCCGTATACAAAATAAATGACTGGGCAAGAATGTCGGCCTGGTCGTATTCGAACCGGGTGTTTCCATCGTCTTTTCTTTTCTTGAGCAGGTTCATGCCTGCATCGATGTTCCGCTCCCCTTCCGGTTTCACATCGCAATGCAGCAGGTAAACACCGCTGGTGATCAGCATGCCTTCGTCTTTGTCATAACTTTTGGCAATGTCGCGGGCGATGTTCTGAAGGTTTTTATAATCTTTTTTTCCATCGAGGTTTGCACATTCCAGCAAAGCACCTTTCATGAGGTCGCGCATAAAGTCTGAATTCTCTTTCTGTATATCTCCGCTCTTGTCTTTTTTCTTAAACCTCCCGATGAAACTGAGCGCTTTCCGCAAAGGATCCTTGAACTTTTTCATATCAAAACTTTCCTGGTCCTGGTGAATGGCGAAATAAGACATGCTCATGTACAGGTACGGATAAGGGCTTCTTGCCGTGTTATCGCTTTTAATATAACCCTCACATTCATCGATGCACTTTACAAATTTATCCATGGTGAAAAGGTTCGCGAGTTTGTTGTAAATTTTCTCGTCGTCTTTGCTGTAATCTTTTTGATTCTTTTGTGCACTTGCCGTGAGAACCATGACCAGGCAGGCAATCATAACAGGAATGTACTTTTTCATATTTCAGATTTTTTGGATGCAACCAAATGTAGAAAAAAAATAAATGTAAAATTTCCCGGAAGGTGAAATTATTATTTTACTTTTGGCCCTGAAAGGTTGACACCTGTTGTGTCATGAAAAGGGAATCGTGTGTAAATCACGAACAGTTCCCGCTGCTGTAAGCTCTTTTGAAAGCAATCCGAATCGTTGATTGTTATTCAAACCGGTTTCTGAAAATTTCTGCCACTGTCTTCAAAGATATAGACGGGAAGGATTCAGGAATAGAGCAAGTCAGAAGACCTGCCTTTCAAAAAAAATCAATTCAGTGCTTTCGGGTAAAAAGCAAGATTGGAAATGTTATTCATTCCCTTTTCTTTTATCCGTCTTCACCGTGAACCCGGTATGAATAATTATTTTATAAAATAAATTCCAATGACAAAAAAAATCCTGCCTGCCATTCCTTTCATCCTGGTTGTTGTGTTTGCGAATAACATGTTGGCACAAACAAAAGACACCTCACAGGTAAAAACATTAAGAGAAGTCGTGGTGACGGCAACCCGGACTGAAAAAGATCCATCGGATGTCGGCAGAAGTGTTACCGTGATCGGGAAAGACGAAATCAGCGGGTCCATTTACAACAGTGTTGCAGAATTGCTTTCTGCCAGCGAAGGAATCTACATCACGGGAACCGGACAAAACCCGGGAATGAATCAAAGTATTTTTTTGAGAGGAGCGAACAGCAACCAAGTGCTGATCATGGTGGATGGAATCCGCGTGAACGAAGCATCCACCGTCAACAATACCATCGACTTGTCAGAACTTCCTTTAGCCGGAATCGAACGGATCGAAATCATACGCGGTTCTCACAGCACACTGTACGGATCCTCTGCCATTGGCGGGGTCATCAACATCATCACCAATAAAAAATACCGGGAAGGATTTCATTCGGAAACAGAATTGAAAACCGGCGCGTTTGGAAAAGGAACTTCAGAGATGGGCGCCAATGCGGTGATGAATTACGGATTCAAAAACGGAATCTTTGCCGGTGCATCCGTTGACGAATTTCATACCAACGGCCTGGATGCAACCGTTGACACCGTAACCGACCCGGCGGTTTACAAACACCGCGACCGTGACAACTGGAATAAATTCAGTTACAAAGCAACTGCCGGCTACCAAAACCAAAAATTACTTGCCCGGTTTTCTTATCACGATCTGAAAATGAAAACTGATCTCGACAAATCAGCCTACACCGATGATGATAATTACAAACTGGATTTCACCAGGAAAAATTACGCCCTGTTTGCAGATTATCATTTCAACAGCAACCTGTCGTTTCAATTAAACGGGAGCCGGTCTGTTTCACAGCGGAACGCTGTCAACGATTCTTCAGTGATCCAGGGCGGTGGCTACGATCATACTTTTACACGAAGCAATTATTCGGGAACATGCTCTTCTGCAGAAGCGCTCTTCAGCATGAAATTAAAATCGATGGAAAACGTAGCCGGGTTTTCATTTTCGAAAGAAGAAATGAACCAGCAGAATTACATTTACTCTTTTAATTATGGCTCCCTGTTTGAGTTGAACAACAACCTCGATTCCGTTAACCCGCATGCAAGGGTTGCAGGTGCATTTTTTCAAACCGATATGAATGGAACGCTGGTGAATGAGAACCTTGCTGACGTTCACCTGCTCGCCGGCGTCCGAATGAATCACCATGAATTGTTTGGCCGATTCATCACCTATGAAATAAATCCTTCCTGGCATGTCAATGAACACACTGTTTTTTATTCTTCTTTCTCAACAGGATTCAATGCTCCTTCCCTCTATGAACTTTTTACTCCCGACCGTTACTACACCAGCAACCTTTCCCTTGGCAACAAGAAACTGAAACCTGAAAAATCCAAGTCGTTTGAAATCGGCATCAGGCAAAAACCGGATGCAGGCGTTTCCTATTCATTCTCTGTATTTTCATCCACGACTGAAAATGAAATTGAATACGTTTATCTATGGGATAAAAACATCGGGCTCGATACTCTTGGCAACGACTGGATGCGGGATGACTACAGGGGCGATAAGTACATCAACATCGGTACACAAACGATACATGGAATGGAAATCAGCTTGCATGCAAAACTCAGCGATCAGTTAAGTTTCCAGGCAAACGTAAGTTTAATTGCCGGAAAAACTGAATATGATCCATCCGGAATTGACACGTCAGAAACAGGCGGTAACCATGTACAATTGTACAGCACCGGTGCATTCTTGACCAAACAGGTTACTGCGTTGGGATTAACACGCAGGCCTTCGACAGCCGCCATTTCCCTGCAGTATAACACAACGAAACATTTGACGGCCAGCCTGAACGCCCGGTATGCCGGAGCCCGTACTGATGTTTATTATGATTCCCATCTCGGTCCCTATGGAGCCCTCGCCACCAAAGAAGTTGAAGACTATGCATTACTCGATGTCAACTTCCGCTATGCTGTTACTAAAAACCTGGCGGGTTTGTTCAGGATCGAAAATATTTTCGACACCCGTTACAGCGAAGTCAATGGATACACAACCCGCGGTCGCGGCTTCTATCTTTCATTGAAAATAATCATCTGATTGAGGATGGGTTCAATAATAACACCCGGCTTAAAAACAAAAGATGCCCCTTCTGAATTTTAATATTCATAAAATTTCACGTAGGTTTGTCATCACTAAATTCCGAACACCATGCAAATGAAAAACAAAAACCTGTTCTTAATTTCCGGAATGATCGCCCTGGCGGTGATTACACGATTCATTCCGCATCCGGATAACTTCACAGCGATTGGTGCCATTGCATTATTCAGCGGATCGGTGATCCGCGACAAGCGGTTTGCATTCCTGGTTCCGGTGATTGCGCTGTTTATCTCCGACCTCGTCATCGGCCTCCACCCGTCAGTGATTCCCGTTTATTCCTGTTTTGCGTTTACGGTGTTGCTGGGAATATCCATTTCCAAAAAACAGAACGTTCTCAACATTGCTGTGGCGTCAGCCATTTCTTCCATCGTTTTTTTCCTGGTCACCAACCTGCCTTTCTGGTATGCTGATCTCAGCCTGTATCCGTTGACGTTGCAAGGCACGATTCAAAGTTACACCATGGCTCTGCCATTTTTCTTCAACCAGCTCGCCGGTGATTTGTTTTACAACGGCCTCTTGTTTTTAGGTTATGTTTTTGTGAGTAAAAAAATCTTCAGCATCGCCTGACCATCTCGTTCTATTCTAAAAAAAATAAAACCTGTCTTACGGGACAGGTTTCTTTTTATTTGTTCAACCTTACGGGGTTGAAACGATAATCAATCTTACGGGACTGAATTACAAGAATGAAAAAACTTAGCAAATGATTCTAAACACATGGATTATTACGCCGCTATTCAGGAATGGATTACCTGATTCAAACTCATATCTTACAATAAAAAGTACCGCTTATCATTACCATAGAGTGTCAAAACATCGACACAGGAGGATGAGTTCAAAGTCAAAAAGTACTTTTTTCACCTCGTTAACCTATTCAATTGGTTACTTAACAGAATTATTTTGAGCTAAATAAAAACATTTTGCATCTTGCCTTTCATCTCAACCAGGCATATTGTTCAGAATGAAGCAAAAAATAACACTTTTTTTACTTTTCACGTTTGCATTTTTTTGTCCGGACCTGTTTGCCCAGGCTCCGCCGGTTGTCGACTGGCAAAAATGTTTAGGGGGTTCGGGGACGGATATTGCCAACAAGGTCATTCATTCCAACGACGGAGGTTATATTCTTGCCGGAAGCACCACTTCTTCCAATGGTGATATCACCGCCAATCATGGTTCCCGTGATATCTGGATTGTAAAAATGAACAACCAGGGCGTCGTGCAATGGCAAAAAACACTCGGTGGTTCGGCTTCTGATTTTGCAGCGTCTGTTTTCCAGCTACCCGGCAACGACATCATAGTTGGCGGGTATACTTCTTCCAATAACGGGAATGTTACCGGCAACCACGGAAGCATGGATGAGTGGCTGGTACGACTGGATGAATCCGGAAATATTTTGTGGCAGAAAACATTTGGCGGTTCCTCCGTCGATATTTGCAATGCGGTGATTCCTGTTTCCGACGGAGGTTTCCTCCTTGCCGGAAGCACTTCTTCCAACAATGGAAACGTATCCGGCAACCATGGCAACAAAGATTTCTGGATTGTAAAAACCGACAGTCTCGGCAACCTGCAATGGCAGCAGGCCTACGGAGGCAGCGCAGCAGATGAGTGTTTTTCGATCCGCGAAATTCCCGGCGGCAGCTTCATCGCTTCCGGCTACACCGGTTCCAATGACGGCCAGGTAACCGGCAACCATGGCGGCCTCGACTACTGGATGATCCGGATAAATTCATCAGGAAACCTTCTCTGGCAAAAGTGCTTCGGAGGATCATCCAACGAAGTGGCGACATCCTCCCTGTTTACTGCTGACGGAAATATCCTGATCGGGGGATATTCCAATTCGAACGACGGCGATGTATACGATCATCATGGCAGCAGTGATTTCTGGCTTGTCGAGGTTGATTCATCCGGCGGAAGTTTAATTGCTGCCCGTTCCTACGGCGGATCTTATTCTGATATCGCTTATGATCTGATACCCACCGCCGATGGAGGTTATTTATTATCCGGCGGAAGCACGTCCAATGATTACGATGTAAACGGAAATTCAGGCGGTGAAGATTTCTGGCTGACAAAAACCGATGCTTACGGGAACATCGCCTGGGCGCGGACTTACGGAGGTCCAGGAAACGACCGTCCGGCTTCTGTAGTACAAAATGATGACGGAGGATTTTCCGTGGCCGGTTATACTTACAGCAACAACAGCCTCGTTTCAGGAAATCACGGCGGCGCCGACATCTGGTTCCTGACCTTATCCTGCCTCACTCCTGTTTCTGATTTTACAATTCCCTCTGATACCGTTTGCATCAACGCGATTGTAAATTTCACGAATGCATCCGTTCACGCCGCACAATACGAATGGCAGAAAGACGGAATACTTTTTTCATACAACACGAATCCGAATTTCCAATTCTACTCAACAGGAACTTTTAAAATTTCACTCATCAGCCATACCTGTTATGTAACCGACACGCTGGATAAATTCATCACCGTTGTCAGTTATCCGGTTGCATCCATTTCAACAGCGACTGCCTATTTGTGTGATGGTGATACGGCCGTACTTTCTTCCGTAACAGCCGATCATTATACCTGGAGCACAGGCGACACGACTTCTTCCATTCCTGTTTATTCCGGTGGTACGTATTCGCTTGCGATTACCTCTCATGGCTGCAGCGCTTCTGCTTCGTATTCAATCAATCAATACCATCTTCCGGAAATTAATCTCGGGAATGATACGGCGATCTGTTCCGGAAACTCCATCGTGCTTCATGCGCAGCCTGGTTACTCTTCCTACCTATGGCAGGATGGTTCTTCCGACTCACTCTTTACGGTGAATGCAGACGGCACCTATTCGGTTACGGTGAGCAACGGTTATTGTCATTCGGAATCTTCCGTTTCGGTGAGCATGATCAGCAATCCTTCACCGGTGATCACGGCAGGTGCATCCCATTTATGTGATGGAGATTCAACAACACTTTCAACCGGAACTGCCGGCACTTATTTATGGAACACCGGTGACACCACTTCATCCATCTCCATCTTTGCAGGAGGAAATTATGCTGTCACCGTTTCTGAAAACGGCTGCAAGGGAACGGCATCTTTCAACATCAGCCAATATGCAAACCCGCTTATCAGCCTCGGCAACGACACTACTATTTGTTCCAGCGACTCGATCATTCTCCATGTTCCGGGCGGTTACCAGTCGTACGTCTGGCAGGATGGTTCGTCCGACTCACTCTTTCCTGTTCATGCCGCCGGTTCTTATTCTGTAACCGTCAGCAATGGATACTGTCATTCGGAATCTTCCGTTTCGGTGAGCATGATCAGCAATCCTTCACCGGTGATTAATACCGGAACTTCCTATTTATGCGATGGAAGTTCGACCACACTTTCAACCGGAACTGCTGATACTTATTTGTGGAATACCGGTGACACCATTTCTTCCATCTCCATCTTTGCAGGAGGAAATTATTCTGTCATGGTTTCTGAAAACGGCTGCAAGGGTTCAGCCTCCTTCAGCATCAGCCAATATTCAAATCCCGCAATCAACCTGGGTAATGATACTACCATTTGTTCCGCAGACTCGATCATGCTACAGGTTCCCGCCGGTTACCAATCTTATGTTTGGCAGGATGGTTCTTCCGATTCGGTTTTTCTTGTTTCATCAGGAGGTATTTATTCTGTTACCGTGAGCGATGGATTTTGTTCTTCCACCGACAGCATCGTCATTGCGACCAGAACCTGCATCGTTTTGTCAGCGAATTTTATTGCCAGCCAGAATTCAATATGCCAGAATTCATGCATCAGTTTCACCGACCTTTCACAAAATGCTGTTGTATGGCATTGGTATTTTCCCGGAGCATCCACCTCATTTTCTGATCAGCAAAACCCGGTTAACATTTGCTATCCTGCTCCGGGTGATTATGCTGTTTACCTGATTGTATATGCTTCCGACAGTTCTGTAACCGGAATGATGCAGACCAACTTCATCACTGTTCATCCTGCTCCTTCAGTTCCGCAGATTACCATTACCAATGGAACTTTTCTCACCAGCACGCAGGCATCTTCTTACCAATGGCTGCTGAGTTCTGCCCCGGTTCAGGGTGAAACATTCCAGACATACAACGTCGTGCAGGAAGGATCTTATGCTGTTATGATTACAGATGAGTACGGATGTACCGCTGTTTCTGATTCAGTTTTCATCGGCTTTACAGGAATTCAGGATCCGGGAAGTTTATCGGAACCCGGCATTTTCCCGAACCCTTCAAGTGGCCTGTTCACCATCAGGACGGGATCCGGTCAACCGGCGGAAATCGACATCAGGGATCTTACTGGAAAAATTATTTACCAAACCACAGCCCTTGTCGAATGGAAAGCCGACCTGTCGCATTTTTCCAGCGGTGTCTATTTTATTACAATCAAAACAGTATCCGGATCATTCCACAACCGGCTCCTGATCCGGCGATAGCAAAATATCTTTTCTTACTTTTTGTTTTCTTTCATTTGCTACGTATCAGAATTTTATTACTTTGCTGCCACTTTTCTCCCCTGACTCATTTATTACTGCTAAAGAAAAGTTAATCAATGAACAGTCAAACTGCGGAGAATACTCCCCACAGAATTCGTTTCAACTTCGCCATTACCGGCTATGTATTCCTGTTCCCGGTCATACTTTTTTGGACGTATTGGTTTGTTTGCTTCGTCATCAACCCAACATCGGAAGAACGGCTGATCATGTTTTACCAGTTGATTCCACAGCGCTTATGCGGGATGCAGGCTAATGGTTTCATGGTGTTGCTGTGCCTGACTGCCTTGTCATTGGGCATCACAGAAAAAATGATCTTCAGAAAAAAATGGTACAAGACTGAACATTACATTCAGTTCCTGATTTTACTAAGCGGCTTCATGCTTTTCATCAACGTCTTCCAGGTCATTTTCTGATCCATCCATCTCTGGTTTACCGGCTTTTCTGTTTCGTATTTCCGGAGTCATCGGAATTTCAATTCTCCGTTCATCACCACACCAACCTGGCTTCTTTATTATTAACTTTGCGAATTCCGGATTTTCAGAATGGCTACAGTCGATCAGCTTGATCCAAAAAATTTCATCATCATCAAAGGAGCACGGGTTCACAACCTGAAGAACATTGATGTTGCTTTTCCGCGCAATAAATTCATTGTGATTACCGGCTTGTCGGGTTCAGGAAAATCGTCGCTTGCATTTGACACGCTCTATGCTGAAGGCCAGCGCAGGTACGTGGAAAGCCTTAGTTCTTATGCCAGGCAGTTTTTAGGAAGAATGGATAAACCGGATGTTGATTACATCAAAGGAATTGCACCGGCCGTTGCCATTGAACAAAAGGTAAACACCCGGAATCCGCGCTCTACGGTCGGGACATCGACGGAGATTTATGATTACCTGAAATTACTTTTTGCACGGATCGGCATCACCATGTCTCCCATATCAGGGAAGCCGGTAAAAAAACATTCGGTGGATGATGTCGTGGATTACTTATTTCCGCTGCCGGAAAATACTCGCTGCATCCTGTACGCACCGCTGCAGATTCATCCCGAAAGAAACATTGCTGAAGAACTGAAAGTGCTGATGCAAAAAGGTTTTGTACGCGTTCTCCTCGCCGGGGAAATTAAAAAAATAGAAGATCTTCTTGCTGATGAATCCGGAGCATCACTCCGGCAACTGAATGAATCACTCGGGTACGATGAAAACCGTCCGGCGAAAAAGAAGACGGTGAAAAATACAGTACCGAATGCGGCACCCAAACAAATGATCAGCGTGGTGATTGATCGTTTCAATATTCTGCACAACAATGAAAGTGTGAAATTCAGGGTGGCCGACTCGGTTCAGACTGCTTTCTTCGAAGGACACGGTGATTGCTCTGTTGAATATGAAAATGAAAACCTGGAGAAAATCAGCCTTCATTTTTCCAATCGCTTTGAAGCCGACGGAATGGTTTTCGAAGAACCGGGCACTCACCTGTTCAGTTTCAACAATCCATACGGAGCCTGCAAAAAGTGTGAAGGGTTCGGGTCGGTGATCGGTATCGACGAAGACCTGGTGATTCCTGACAAGAGTTTATCCGTGTATGAAGGCGCCATCGTATGCTGGAGAGGTGATAAAATGAAAGAGTGGAATGAACAGCTGATCAAAAATTCTTACAAGTTTGATTTCCCTGTGCACCGGCCGTACTACGATCTTACGCCGGGAGAAAAAGAACTGCTCTGGACGGGAAATAAATTTTTCGACGGGCTGAATAAATTTTTCCAGTACATCGAAACACAGTCCTATAAAATTCAATACCGCGTGATGCTTTCGAGGTACCGTGGCCGCACCACCTGCCCGGATTGCAAGGGAACACGACTGAGAAAAGATGCATCGTATGTAAAAATCAATTCGAAATCCATCACTGAAATTGTTTTGATGCCGGTGAGTGATTCACTTCAGTTCTTTCAGAACATTTCACTTACCGACTATGAACGGCAGGTTTCAAAAAGACTGCTCACCGAAATAACAAACCGTTTGCAGTTTCTTTCTGACGTAGGACTCGGTTATCTTACACTGAACCGTTTATCTAACACCTTATCCGGCGGGGAATCACAACGCATCAACCTCGCTACATCACTTGGAAGCAGTCTGGTTGGTTCGATGTACATCCTTGATGAGCCAAGCATCGGACTTCACCCGCGAGATACGCTGCGGTTGATCGGTGTGCTGAATTCACTGCGTGATCTTGGCAACACGGTGATCGTGGTGGAGCACGACGAAGAAATCATGCGTGCTTCCGACGAGCTGATCGACATTGGTCCGGATGCAGGACAACTCGGTGGCGAATTGATTTACCAGGGAACGTTCAACGACATCTTAAAAAATAATACAAGCTACACAGGCCGCTACCTGGGCGGTAAAGAAAGCATACCACTTCCCTACCGCCGGCGTTTCGGAAATGGTTTTGTGAGGGTTGAAGGAGCCCGGGAAAACAACCTGAAAAACCTGGATGTGAAATTCCCTCTTGGAGTGCTCACGGTGGTAACCGGCGTAAGCGGCTCAGGTAAAACATCCCTTGTAAAAAAGGTGTTGTATCCTTCGCTGAAAAAAATTCATGGAGGCTATGGAGAACAAAGCGGGTTGTTTGACAAGATCAGCGGCGACTACAACAAAATCCAGTCGGTGGAATTTGTTGACCAGAACCCGATCGGGAAATCATCGCGGTCGAATCCCGTTACCTACATTAAAGCGTATGATGAAATACGTTCACTCTATTCAGACCTCCCGCTTTCCAGATCGCGAAAATACAGGCCGGCACATTTTTCCTTCAACGTGGAAGGTGGTCGCTGCGAAGTTTGTGAAGGCGAAGGCGAAGTGACCATTGAAATGCAGTTCATGGCCGACATCCACCTGGTGTGTGAAGAATGCCGCGGAAAAAGATTCAAGCATGAAATTCTCGACGTCGAATACAAAGGAAAAAATATTGCAGATGTTCTGGACATGACCGTAAATGAAGCCATTGCCTTTTTCAGTTTCCCGATCAAATCATTCGGCAACGATCAGAAAATTGCTACGAAGCTGAAACCACTGGCTGACGTAGGCCTTGGATATGTCCACCTCGGGCAATCCAGTTCCACGCTGAGCGGCGGTGAAGCACAGAGAACCAAACTGGCTTCGTTTCTCGGGAAAGGAAGATCGCATGAGCATACACTTTTTATTTTTGATGAACCCACCACAGGATTGCATTTTCATGACATCAAAAAACTTCTTCAGTCGTTCGATGCACTGATTGAACAGGGCAACAGCATCCTGGTGATTGAACACAACCCGGATGTGATCAAATGTGCAGACTGGGTGATTGATCTCGGCCCTGAAGGCGGCGCTGCCGGCGGGCACATTGTATTCGAAGGAACTCCTGACGACCTGGTGAATTGCGAACAATCGTACACCGGGAAATTTTTGAAGGAGAAAATAAAACAGGCTGTTGTCTGAATCAGCCATTAAGAGAAAAATCCGTTTCATTTTGCAATTTATCTTCACTCAAACCGTTAACGATGTTTTGAAAGAATACTTTATCTTTATCACCGTTAATTTTACTCCATGAAAAAGTACTTTCTCCTTCTTGTTCTTGTTACGTTGATGCTTGCCAAAAGCGATGGACAGAAACTTCAGAAAAATGATCTCGTGCAGTTCTCCGGTGTGGTGGTTACCGGCGACAGCCTTCGCCCGGTTCCGTTTGCCAGCATCATGATCAAAAGTACGTTTCGCGGAACCATCAGCGATTACTACGGATTCTTTTCCTTCGTGGCAAGGATGCGCGACACGGTAGAGTTTTCCGCTCTTGGTTTCAAGAAAACAACTTTTATCATTCCGGATACTCTCACCGACAACCGTTGCTCACTCATCCAGATATTGAAAGGCGATACCATCAACCTTCCTGAAGCAAGAGTTTTTCCATGGCCATCGAAAGAACAATTCAAAGAAGCATTCCTGACACTTCACATTCCTGATGATGACATGGAACGTGCAAAGAAAAATCTTGATCCATACAAAATGATTTTCCTTGCTGAAAACACCCCGATGGATGGCAGCATGAATTTCAGGAACCAGATGCAACAGCAATCTTCAAGACTTTATTATTCCGGGCAGTTGCCTCCCAACAACCTGCTCAACCCGATTGCATGGGCTAAATTTATCCAGGCATGGCAGGACGGAGCTTTTAAGAGCAGGGAATATAAATGAGACGTTGGTGGTAGATGTTAGACGTCAGACACAAGATGCAAGATACAAACCTCCAAATCCCAATATTCGATAAGACCACGGAAGAGGAGACGATAAAAGAAACGATAAGCAGACTCAATCAACTTAATCAACAAATCCAAAATCCAAAAATCTAAAATCCAAAAATCAAGTATGATTTTTTTTAAAAGAATATTTTCCCTGATCATACCTGTTATTTTTTTCGCCTGTCCTTCCTTTTCCCAAACAGCCACCCTCACCGGCGTCATCCAGGATTCCGTTTCCAAACCGTTGTTCGGGGCCAGTGTAGCCGTCTTCGGAAAACCATTTGCCACCACCACGAATGAGAAAGGAAAATACACACTCAGCATTCCTGCCAACCAGCGACTGAAAATTGTTTTTTCCTATACCGGTTTGCATACCGATTCCGTTTTTCTGAACCTCGCTCCGGGAGAAACAAAAGAAATTAATAAAACGATGAAAGGCCGGATCGCTGAAATCAGGGAAGTGAAGATTGAAGAGCAATCGCTGAAGACCTCCAACATCACACGCATCAACCCGAAAAATGTGGCGGTGATCCCGACTCCCAACCAGAGTGTGGAAGATCTTTTGAAAACCTTGCCGGGAGTGAGTTCTGCAAATGAACTCAGTTCAACCTATTCTGTTCGCGGTGGAAACTTTGATGAAAACCTGGTGTATGTGAATGATGTGGAAGTGTACCGTCCCTTTTTAATCCGGTCGGGACAACAGGAAGGTTTAAGTTTCATCAACCCTGACATGGTTTCATCCATTCATTTTTCGGCGGGAGGATTTGATGCCGTGTACGGAGATAAAATGTCATCGGTGCTTGATATCCGGTACAGGAAACCCAAAAAATTCAGCGGAGCTGCCAGTGCCAGCCTGCTTGGGCAGTCACTGGAACTGGAGGGAATCAGTACAAATAAAAAATTCAGTTTCATCAGCGGCGTAAGACAGAAATCAAACCAGTACCTGCTGAATACTTTTGAAACAAA
Source organism: Bacteroidota bacterium (assembly GCA_026391945.1). Classification (GTDB taxonomy): domain Bacteria; phylum Bacteroidota; class Bacteroidia; order AKYH767-A; family 2013-40CM-41-45; genus JAPLDA01. The sequence continues at coordinate 34,264 of JAPLDA010000077.1, forward strand.
AGGAGAATACAAACCATCTTTCACGGATGTACAGTTTCTCGGAACATTTGATGCAACAAAAAAACTGGAGTTTGAAATTTTTGGAAATTATTCTCACAACAGGTACAACCTCGTTCCGCAGGATCGTGAAACAAATTTCGGCACCTTGAATGACGCCAAACGATTCACTGTTTTTTTTGAAGGACAGGAACTCGATCGCTACGATGCCTTTACAGGAGCGGTTTCCACCACATACCGTCCGAAAGAAAAACTGAAACTGAAACTGATTGCATCCGCATTCACCACTTCGGAACAAGAGAATTTCGACATCCTCGGTCAGTATTTTTTAGACCAGCTCGAAACGGATTTCGGAAAAAGTAATTTCGGTGATGTCACTTTTAATCTTGGAGTCGGATCCTTTCTCAACCATGCGCGAAATAAACTGAATGCTTCCGTTTACAGCGCCGAACACAAAGGTGAATGGATCGGAGACAAATCATTGTGTCAATGGGGAGTAAAAGTTCAGCACGAACTGATTGATGACAAACTGAACGAATGGTATTACAACGATTCGTCCGGCTTCTCCATTCCATCCGGGCGTGATACACTCAACCCGCAGATCATCCTGAACGATGTGGTGAATTCAAAGACCACGCTTTCCAGCAACCGTTACAGCGGGTACCTTCAGAATACCTGGCTGATATCCGATACCTCGAAGATCACGTTCACGACGGGCATCAGGGCTACTTACTGGGATCTCGACAGGCAAATGGTCATCAGCCCGAGAGTATCAGCAACCTACAAACCGCGGAATAAAAAGAACATGAGTTACCGACTGGCTGCGGGTTTCTATTACCAGCCGCCATTCTATCGTGAGTTAAGGAACCTGGATGGTGTCATCAATAAAAATGTGAAAGCACAACAGTCGATTCATTTTGTTCTTGGCAACGATTATACTTTTCTTGCACTCGGAAGAGAATTCAAATTAACGACTGAACTGTTTTATAAAATACTGAACGACCTGGTTCCGTATAAAGCAGATAACCTGCGGCTGAGGTATCTCGGTGAGAACTCTGCAAAAGGTTTTGCGCGAGGCATTGATTTTCGTTTGTTCGGTGAGTTTGTTCCCGGGCTTGAATCATGGGCGAGCATTTCGATTCTTGAAACACAGGAAGATCTTACCAACGATTTTTTTTACGTGAGAAGAAATGCTGCAGGCGACACCATCATCCCGGGATATACGGCCGATCAAATCGCCGTTGACAGCAACCGTGTGGAACCCGGATACATTCCACGGCCGGCTGACCAGCGCGTGAACTTCGGATTATTTTTCCAGGATTATCTTCCGAAAAATCCTACTTACAAAATGCAATTGAGTTTGCTGTTCGGAACCGGGTTGCCTTTCGGTCCGCCGGGCAACGACCGCTACAAAGATGTTCTGAGAACGCCTCCGTACAAACGCGTGGACATCGGTTTCTCCAAACAAATTGTAGGTGAAGGCGTGAAACACGCTCCCAACAGCCGGTTCCTGCGGAAGTTCGAATCCATCTGGGTCAGCCTCGAAGTATTCAACCTGCTGCAGGTAAGCAATGTTTCCTCGTACATTTGGGTAACCGATATCAGCAATGCCAGGCAGTACGCCGTTCCGAATTACCTCACAGGCCGGCAACTAAATGTAAGGCTGAACCTGAAATTTTAAAACCGGAATTTTCATGCTGATGGTTTGCGTAACGTTGTGATCATAAAACCAACCGAAAAAAAAATGATCCGCACAAAAATATTTTTGATTCATTTTTTAATACTGGCTTCTGCCCTGTCTTCGCATTCACAGAAAATAACTTTCTGTGAACACGTCGACAGCAGCGGGAATCCGAAGAATAGCAGTACCACCTTTATCATCCGTTCAAACGGTGGCTACCTGGAAGTCCTGGTGACATTGCCCCGAGATGTGAACTCCTCTTTTGTGACGTATGATCTTTACACTGTCACCGGTGATAAAAAAGAAATTTTCGAAAATACGATCAGGCAAAATGTACGAAGTGACTTCACCTGGTTTTCAAAAAAAATAAATTTTCCCAAAGCAGGGTACTACCATGTTTATGTGTACGACGATCGGGATCACCTGTTATGCGCCGGGAGAGTATTGGTAAAAATCGAATAGACAGGTTCCAGGTGTTCTTCATTTATGAAATGGAGAATCCTTTTCTTTTGCCAGGTGATTGAATACCATGGAATCCAACAGTGAAGGGAAAAATTTATCGAGCCAGACAGTCAACCTTCCGTTGACAGTAAGGATAAGATCCCTTTTCCTCTTCACGACAGCCTTGTAAACATGTTCTGCCACCACTTCCGGTGTCATCATTTTTTTTTCGTCGCGGGGAGATGTTGCCTGCTTACTGCCATCGCTTGTGAGGGACGATTCGCGGATCCCCGAAGCAGTGAATCCCGGACAGGCAACCAGTACGTGCAAATCTTTTTTCAGGTTTTCCACCCGGAGCGATTCAAGAAAACCTTCGATGGCAAACTTGGAAGCGGAGTATCCTGATCTTCCCGGCAGACCTTTTTTGCCGGCGATGGAAGAAATGCCGACCACGCTTCCTTTGCTTCTCAAAAGATGAGGCAAGGCATGCTTTGTACAATAAACCGTTCCCCAGAAATTGGTGTCCATCAGTTTTTTCAGAACAGAAAGATCAGCCTGTTCAAATAAAGCACGCATGGAAATGCCGGCGTTGCAGATCATCACATCAATACAACCGAACCTGTTCACTGTTGCTTCCACGAGTTTCCTGCAATCTTCTTCTTTGCTGACATCAGCAACTACGCTGATTACCTCCGTTATTTTTTTCAGTTCATTTTCAACCAACGCCAGTGATTCAGCATTCCTGGCTGCTATCACGAGTTTCGAACCGGCTTTGGCAAAAACTTCCGCGCAGGATTTTCCAATACCTGACGACGCTCCGGTGATAACGATTATTTTATTTTTCATTGTAAAATGCTGACCGGTTAACTGCCTGGAAATATTTTCCCCGGGTTCAGAATACCATTCGGGTCAAACAGGTTTTTAATTCCTTTCATCAGGTTCAGTTGGGTTTCGCTGAATGCAATATCGAGATAATTTTTCTGAACATACCCGATGCCATGTTCCCCGGAGATGGTTCCACCCAGTTTCACACACAACTCAAAAATCTCCCTGATCCCGGCGGGAACTTTTTCATTCCAGTCGGTTTCGCTCATAGATTCTTTGATGATGTTCACATGCAGGTTGCCATCGCCGGCATGTCCGTAGCAAACACTTTTGAAACCGTATTTTTTTCCGATGTCCTTCACACCTCTTAATAATACCGGCAATTCGGCTCTCGGGACAACGGTATCTTCTTCCTTGTACACCGAATGTGACTTGACAGCTTCCCCGGCTGATCTTCTCGCTCGCCACACATCTGCCTTTTGCTGTGATGTTTCAGCAAATAAAATTTCACCGCAATCAAATCCTTCAAGCACTTCAGAAATTTTTTCGCACTCCTTCATCAGCACCAGTTTGTCATTTCCATCCACTTCGATGATGAGATGCGCCTGCACATGTTCAGTCAGCGGAATTTTAACATCCACATACTTCATCACATATTCAATGCACTCGCGTTCCATGAATTCAAGAGATGAAGGAGTGATGCCGGATCTGAAAATGGCGGCAACAGCTTCACATGCTTTCTCCGCACTGAAAAAAGGAACCAGCATGAGAAGGTTTTCTTTCGGAAGCGGAATCAGCCGGAAAATTATTTTCGTGATGATGCCCAATGTTCCTTCACTTCCGATCAGCATTTGGGTGAGGTTATATCCTGTTGAATTCTTCAGCACATTGGCGCCAGTCATGATGATTTCCCCGGAAGGAAGCACCACTTCCATATTCAGCACATAATCTTTCGTCACGCCGTATTTCACTGCCTTCGGTCCGCCGGCACTTTCGGCGAGGTTTCCGCCGAGGAAACAACTTCCTTTACTCGCAGGATCCGGTGGGTAAAACAAATTTTTCTCCATCACCGCATCCTGGAAAACCTGGTTGATGACGCCGGGCTCAGCCGTTGCCTGGAAATTTCTGTCATCGATGGAAAGAATTTTATTCAGCCTTTCCGTGGAAAGGATCACACCACCGTACACAGGCAATGCACCGCCGCTCAGGCCGGTTCCGGCACCGCGCGGAGTGACCGGGATTTTTTCACGGTTGCAGATTTTCATGATGGCGGAGATTTCCTGAGTGGACCCGGGCTTCAAAACCACATCGGGAAAGAACTTCAGATCTTCCGTATAGTCATGGGAATATGGCTGAAGCTGTTCTTCGCTCACCAGCACATTTCCTTCGCCGGTAATTCGTTTGAATTGCTCCAGGATAGTCCCGTTGATTTTATTGAATTTCACTTTGAAAATTTTTTCACTACAAAAATAAGATCGTATGTAAGTCTCCGTCCGGCGCAGCACATTACTTTTCAACGGCTGATCATAAATATCTTTTCACATTCATCCCGGTTTTCGTATTCAATTAAATATGTTGAAATTTGATCCATGCCAAACACAGGAAGAATCCCGACCATTTTATTCCTCTTTTTTATTTCAACCCTTGTACTTGGCTCCTGTCAGAAGGATCATTTTACCAATGTCGGGCTCCTTCACCCGGGAAACGATTACATTGTTGCAGGCGATGCCGGCCCCGAACTTTATTACTACGACCTGAACCCGGATTGGGAAAAACATGGCTTCGGACTTTTCAACGACAGCGTTAACCTGGATATCAACGGTGATCATGTTGTTGATATCAGTTTCAAATACACGACCTATATTTCGGGGACTGAATATGATCAGCAAACTTCAGTAAGCTCTTTCAATGGCAGCGCCGTGTCCGTGATGCCTAAAAATATTTCTGATACGATAGATGCTTCATCAGCCTGGACAACCTCACCTGCTCTGCTATGCTTCACAAAAATCAACATGATTACTCCGGATACTGCTTATACAGGGCCATGGCAGGGAGTTGAGAACCATTACATCGGCATAAAAATTATTCAGAACGGACAAACCGTTTATGGATGGGTACGGATGTCTGTCCTCATCAGGCCGGCCATTGTTTACATCCAGCAGATCATCGTTAAAGATTTTGCCTGCAGGAGAAGTGGATAAAAAAAACGCCGCACTCTCATGCGGCGTTTTATTTTTTCTTCTAAACCAATCATTCGATGAATACAATCCTGCTCACCAGATTGGTTGAAGCAGAAGTCAGTTTCACTGTATACACTCCATGCGAAAGATTTAACTGTGCAGCGTCTATCACAAAATGATAGTTTCCCATGTTCAGTATTTTATCTGCTATTACTTTGATAAGGTTTCCGAAGGAATCATACAGGTTTAATGAAACAGGCGCCGCTTTCGCCATGCTGAAGTCAATTTTCACCTGCGACGATGCCGGGTTCGGATACACTTTATAGTTTGTTACATCCTGGAATCCTCCTTCATAGATACCAATCAGGGTGAGGTCAATGGTATCCACCTGCTGCTGCAATCCGCAATGATTAAAAGCGTTAAGCACCACGATATAAGTTCCCGTTGTCGAATAGGTATGGCTGGGATTGGACGCGGTGTCAGTTCCACCGTCACCAAAATCCCAATGCAGCGAATCATAATCGATGGAGCTGTTTACAAAATTAACCGTGTTGGCCATTCCACTGAAAGAAAAATTCACAGACGGAAAAGGAAGATTCAGCTGATGGAGAAGTGTGAACGGTGATGCCGCCCAGTTGTTGTTCTCATTGCTTTCAAGGATTACATTTCCCGGATCCGTGATGGACACAATATAATAATCGCCGTTACAAAGACTATCGAGAATAATCCACTGACCCGTCAACCCCGCCGAATACACATCGTAATTTCCAACAAAGATTCCCTGGTCAATGCCGCAACCGGTTACCGCTCCCATTCCATAATTCGGAATGTTCTGTCGCCCAAGAGGAGTTCCGGCTGAATCGACACAATAATTATTTCCGGTGGTGGAACACTGACCGAGATTCACGAGACAATAACTTTGCTTATAACCTTGTCCAACCACGGGCCAGTCAATAGGACTCAGTCCGTAAACAGGCCTTCTTAAAGAATACGAAGCCCAGTTGTCGAGATGAGTATGTCCGTGAGACGGATGGTATGTCATCGAGCCGGCGGATCGCATCCATTGACTTACTGTTCCGTGATCTTTGTGGTAGACGGTCTGCATCACGAGTTGTTTCGGTGGTAGTCCTGTGACGGGACAAGCCGTTGTGGTACACGACACCGGGTTTGTATCGCAGTAACACAAACTGATTCCGTGGATTTCAAGCGGGCCCCAGCCGATGTTGGGTGTGGCATTGTTCACATAAACTGTATCGCCTGATTCATAAGAGCCGGTCAAAATGGCTTCGGCAGAAGCAGTCATGTCGGGAAGAAGATCACAGACCTGGCTTCCGTCGGGACATAGGCAGTAACTTGGATCGGTGGTGCTGCAGGGCATTCTCGAATGTGGCGTAACGTTGCTGCTGAAGATGATCTGGAAAGAATTCACCCTACCCGTATCAATGGATGACATATCGGTAACAACCAGATGCCAGATGCCATTCGGATTTCTTCCGTTCATGTAAGCCCTGAGATCACCATCCGGATCATATTCACCTGTGAAAGGAGCGGTTCCGAGGGAAATCATCCCATCAGTTCCCATCCCGCGAAAACAGGTGGCTGTGAAGTTATCATTGCTGCCACCATTCCTGTTCGATAACATCACTACAAAATTATCCGGGCTCATGAGTTTTATTTCCAGGTCCTGGTCGTACGTGTGGGTGATGTTCAGGCACACACGTTCAATTCCGAACGTCGTATCAATCGAAGAAGGCAGACCAGAAACGGTACAGGCAAAATAAGTCGGGCTGGGAGTCACAACCAAATCAGGAATAATCCCTCCCGTTCCGTTAAAAGTCTGCGCCCGGGTAAGCACGTTGAATAACAAAACAAAGGTGAACAGGATGATTTTTTTCATTGGCAGCAAGTTATGGTTAGAGGCGTAAAAGTACAAAACAGGTTGCTACATTCAAGGCTGCCGGACAATTTATTATCCAATATTACCCGCTTCATCGTTAAACGAATGAAATCATTTTCTTCCTTTGTCATAGGATTCTTTTGTCATGGATATTGTAACACATACAGTTCTCGGAGCCTGCATCGGGGAAGCGCTGGCCGGAAAAAAAATCGGCAAGAAGGCCATGCTGGCCGGGGCTCTTGTAAACAACCTTCCTGACCTCGACATCTTCACTTCGTTGTGGATGAACCAGGCCGGTAGCCTGCTGGCACACCGTGGGTTTACACATTCCATCCTGTTCGCCATACTGGCCACTCCCCTTCTCGGGTGGCTGTTTCACGCCATCACAAAAAAAATAAATTTTTCGGCGGGTGAATGGATGATGCTCGTTGGCATCAACCTTTTCTCTCACCTGTTCATTGATGCATTCACCGTTTACGGAACGGGATGGTTCGAGCCGTTCAGTCATTACCGAGTCACGTTCAATGTTCTTTTTGTTGCTGATCCGTTTTATACCATCGCATTGTTGGTAGCCTGCATCATACTTCTATTAATAAGGAGAACCTCTGTTGTGAGAAAAAAATGGGCGATGGCGGGAATCATCCTGAGCACCACTTACCTGTTTTATGCATTGTACCACAAAATAAAAGTGAATGACGTGGCAGAAAAATCATTGGCGGAAGCACACATCCCTTTTACCAATTACATGGCCACTCCCACTCCACTGAATAATTTTCTCTGGTACATCATTGCAAGAAATGATTCGGGAAATAACGTTGGCTATTATTCTGTCTTTGACCGCTCCGATAAAATCAGCTTCCATTTCTTTCCCTTCAATGATTCTCTCCTTGAAACTGTGAAGAACCGTGAAGACGTAAAAAAACTGATCCGGTTTTCAGAAGGTTATTATCATGCAGAGAAAATCAGTGACTCACTGGTATTTTGTGACCTGCGGTTCGGACAAACAGGAGGCTGGGATGATGGCAATGCTCCGTTTGTTTTTCGTTATCAATTATCTGAGCATGCCGACAACACCATGGTCATTCAAAGCGGAAGGCTGAAAGCATCGGGATCAAAATCTTTTAACAGCATGATGAAAAGGATTCGGGGGAAATAGAGATTTAAGATCCAGGATTTAAGAATAAAGAATTGAGAGAATGGTTGCTTGAATTTAAGATTTCAGGATTTTCGATTCCGGATTTGAGACAAGGAAACTATTGCTTGTCAAATTCCGATTCAATATTCAATTTTCACTATTCAATATATCCCCATTCCTTTTTCAATCCGCTACTTAACACTCATCACGCTCCTATTCAGCCTTCCTTCATCCTTGAAATAAATAAAAGATTAGTTTTGCAGGACTAAAACAAAATCGTCATGAAAAAAATTTACCTACTCACTTCATTGATTCTCCCTTTGATGGCGGCAGCTCAGCCTACTGTCACACAAAGTGATTTGCCTGTTGCAGGACTGGCATTCATCATGGGAACCGATACAGGATATTCTGCAGCCATTACTCCGGGCGGAGCAAACCAGTCCTGGAATTATTCCACGCTGGCAGATGTCAGGGATGACACATCCGGATTTATTTCTTCGGCAGGAACTCCTTACCTGTCAACGTTCCCGACATCCAATCTTGCAGCCAACAACCCGTTGAACAACACCTGGTATTATTACACGAGTGATTCATCAGGCTTTTATGTAAACGGTATTGCCGGACCCGGATCCCCGACAGGAGGTGTTGTGATCATCAGTCCGGCACAATTGTATGCGCCGGTTCCTTTTACCTATAACGACACGAGGAATAATATTTCGCGGGTAGTCGTGGATACTGTGTACAGCGGATTCAACGCACAGTTTGTGCTGAACTTCAACGAAACATTTCTTGCTGATGGTTTCGGAACCCTCACCACACCGACCGGATTTTACAGCAGTGTATTAAGAATAAAAATCACCACGTTGCAAATCGACTCTGCGTATTGGGACCCGTTTTCAACAGGAACCTATTCACCGGTTCCCAGCGCTTTCTTCAGCCCGATCATCCACCAGTCCACTTTCTATCGCTGGGTGCAGGATCAGCAACCCGCTTATGTATTGGGAATCGGCGCTGACAGCCTTGGAACAACAGCCAATTATTCGGAGTACCTCACGAGTTATGTGATCTTGTCAAACCAGGATCATGCAGCTCAGCAACATACGATGCTGGTATATCCGAACCCGGCAAACGAAAACATTTGTTTCAGAAACACCTCGAACGGGGAAGCAATTTTATCCATCAGGAATTTTCTCGGACAGGAAATGGAGAACAGGATGATCGGTCATGATAAACCGGTTTCGGTAGATGTTTCAAAATATGCCAACGGGATTTATTCGTATTCCGTGGTTACAGGCCGTGAAAAAAAATCGGGAACGTTCAGCGTTCAGCATTGATCTTATGATCCTCTGGAAAAAAAAGGAAGCCAATTGGTTTCCTTTTTTTATTTGTAACTTTGTTCATCAAGCCATGCTGAAACATCTCCTGAAAGCCATACTGACTGCCCTTTTCATCGTATCCGGATTTTTCGCATCCGCTTCCGGCGACAGCACGAAGGTCGAGAAAAAGCAGGACTACCAGATTTTTCTTAAACATCCGGCAAAAGAAATCAGGCTACTGATGTATGAAAAAAACTTTTTACCGATCCAGGGAAAACTTTCTGAAGACAGGCAATCGGTGATCCTGAAAGATTACCAGTTCGGAAACAAAGTACGTGTGAAAGTGATTTACGAAGACGGCACGGAAGACGAGTTTGTAAAAAGCCCCTGTTACATTGATCCTGTCGTACTTTGATTTTTTTCGAAATCAGTTTTGTGAAATGATACTCTCCACCTGTTTTCGGAAGGTCATGTCGAACACACTGGAACGTGTGCGTACCAGTTCCCCGGCCTGGTTGAAAATTGCGCTTACGTTGACGAGAACAGAAATCACTGAACCATCTTTACGCTGCATGTTCATTTCCAGGTCGCGAATCGAACTCGTTTTTTTTTCCTTCATCCTCGGAAAATGATAATCGAATTTATCACGGCTGTCGAGGTCGAACAAATCCCTGACGTTTACTTTGCCGATGATTTCCTCCCGCGAATACCCGAGCCAGTTTAATTCCGTGTCGTTCATTTCAATGACGATCCCTTCATGGTTAACGGAATGAAACCCGCTTGGAGCATTGTTAAACAAATCCATGATGGCATCCGAACGGGCTTTCAGCAATTCGGCTGATTGTTTCCGCTCGGTGATATCCGTAGCAATTCCGCAAACTGCATACACAGCCTCATCCTGGTCGAACAAAGGAAATTTCACAGAGATGTAATGATGCATTTCCCCGTTGTTCGGTACACCTTCTTCAAACTCCATCGCCTTTCTTGTTTTAATGACCTCTACGTCGGCCTGGCGAATGGCATCCGCAATTTCTTTCGTAAAGATTTCATGATCTGTTTTTCCTTTAATGGCTTCTTTGCTGATATGAAACAGTTTTTCATACTGATCATTGATCATGAGGTATCTTCCATTGAGGTCTTTGATAAAAATAACGGACGTCGTGTTATCAATTACTTTCTGTAACAGATCCTTATGTTCCCGAAGCATTTCATCTGACTTCCTCCGCTCTTTAAAATAATATTTCAATACAAAAAAGATGGCGATGATCGTAATGGCAATTTTAATAAGAAGCAAATCGAATGTAAGATTGAAGTTCCTGATGAAATCATGGTTGCTTTCCCTCTTCCTGTTGAGCGCAAGATCTTCGTCCGTTAACATTTGCCCGGTGATCGACCTGATTTTATCCATCAATAATTTGTCGTCGCCTGCAGAGAAAAACGAAACGGCCTCGGCCATTCCTTTGTTCCGCCTGATCTCAATGGTGCGCGTAGAGTTCGATATTTTCTGATCCGCAAGTTTTTCCAGTTCAAGTACGTGGTTCAGCTGAACCGTATTTCCTGCGGTGATTTCTTTCAGGTGATCCACATGCCCGAAAATACCGGCTATGGCCTTGTTGGTAGGCTCCAGATAATTTTCATCGCCGGTCAGCACATATCCCCTGGCGCCGGTTTCAAGGTCGATGGCAACAGCGAGCAACTGTTCGATGTGGTATTTTATTTCCTGGGAACGGTCAACTTCTGCAGCTGATTCCAAAACGCGGTTGCTGTTCCGGTGAGAAAAAAATGCCAGTGAACATAAAATGATCAGGATGGAAAGTAATGAAACCAGTATTTTTTTTTCTGATTTGCTGAGTGGCTTCATGGGTTCTTTCCGGGATGATGCTGATGTGAATACAAAAGTATACTATTTATTTCTGAGTACGGCAATCAATTTTTACAATTAATTGCTTCTAACAAAGAAAAGATACGAATTAGTTTATACGATGAAGGGGAATCCGGAGACTTGTAAAAACAAAAAAAAGGAATGTGTGCTTTCAGTGAGCAACTTCTCCGTACAAATCGAATTCTTCTGCTCTTGTGATTTTCACATGGGCAAAATCCCCGATTCTCACATACTGTTTCCCGGCATCCACGAGTACTTCATTGTCGACTTCCGGTGAGTCGGATTCGGTCCGCCCGACAAAATAATTTCCTTCCTTCCGGTCAAATAAAACTTTACATGTGTTACCGATTTTCTCCTGGTTCAGTTCGTGCGAAATGTTCTGCTGAACTGACATGATTTCTTCGGCACGCATCCGTTTCACATCATCGGGAACATCATCCGTGAGGCCGAATGCATGGGTATTTTCTTCGTGTGAATAAGTAAAAACACCAAGGCGTTCGAAACGTGTTTCGTTCACCCACTCTTTCATTTCTTCAAAATCATTTTCCGTTTCGCCGGGATAACCTGCAATCAACGTGGTGCGGATGACAATCCCTGGGACTTTCTCACGGATGGAATGAACGAGATCAATGGTTTTCTTTTTAGTGGTTCCCCTTCGCATGCTTTTGAGCATGCGATCGGAAATATGCTGCAGCGGCATGTCGAGGTAGTTGCAGATGTTCTGGCGTTCATTCATCACCTCGAGGATATCCATCGGGAAACCCGAAGGAAAAGCATAATGCAGCCTGATCCATTCGATGCCATTCACATCTGAAAGTTTCCGGAGAAGTTCCGAAAGATTCCGCGAGTCACCACGGTCAAGCCCGTAGTACGTGAGATCCTGGGCAATCAGGATCAGTTCCTTCACACCTTTGGAAGCAAGCGCTTTCGTTTGTTTCACCAATTCATCAACAGGAACAGAAACATGTTTTCCGCGCATCAGCGGAATGGCGCAAAACGAACAGGGACGGTCGCATCCTTCCGAAATTTTAAGGAAAGCAAAATGCTGTGGGGTGGTAAGAAAACGTTCCCCGATGAGTTCATGTTTATAATCAGCTCCCAGCGATTTCAAAAGTTTCGGCAGATCATGCGTGCCGAAATAATCATCCACGTTCGGAATTTCTTTTTGCAGTTGCGGTTTGTAACGTTCGCTCAGGCAGCCTGTCACCACCAGCTTATCGATTCTTCCTTCTTCCTTCGCCCGGGCAAACCGGAGGATGGTGTCGATGCTTTCCTGTTTTGCATGGTCGATGAAACCACAGGTGTTGATGATCACAACGGAAGCATCATCCGAATCGCTTTCATGAACCACGTCAAATTTGTTCGCCTGCAACTGCCCCATCAACACTTCGGAGTCGAAAATGTTTTTCGAACAACCGAGCGTGATCACGTTGACTTTATTTTTCCTGAGCGTTTTTGTTTTCATGATCGGAAAGATCCCGGCAGATTATGAAAAGAGTGAATCCACAAATTCAATCCTGTTGAATACCTGGAGGTCATCAGTTTTTTCCCCTACGCCGATGTACTTCACCGGGATTTTAAATTCATCAGAAATACCAATCACCACTCCGCCTTTCGCTGTACCATCGAGCTTGGTCAATGCCAGCGACGTGACCTCGGTTGCTTTGGTAAACTGCCTGGCCTGTTCAATGGCATTCTGACCTGTGGAAGCATCCAGCACCAGCAGCACTTCATGCGGCGCTTCGGGAATCACTTTCTGCATCACCCGTTTAATTTTTGACAGCTCATTCATCAGGTTAATTTTATTATGAAGACGACCGGCTGTATCAATGATGACCACATCTGTTTTCTGTGCAACGGCCGACTTCACGGTATCGAATGCGACGGACGCAGGATCGGAGCCCATGGGTTGCTTGATGATCGGTACATCCACGCGCCTGCTCCATACATCGAGTTGGTCGACGGCTGCTGCCCGGAACGTATCGGCAGCTCCCAGCAATACTTTTTTCCCTGACTTTTTAAACTGGTAAGCCAGTTTACCGATGGTCGTCGTTTTCCCGACACCATTCACCCCAACCACCATGATCACATAAGGAGTTCCGTTCATCACGGGAACTGAAAAATCTTCAGCATCGGCAACATTGTTTTCGGATAACAGGGCAGCAATCTCTTCCTTCAGGATGGCATTGAGTTCACTGGTCCCTACATATTTATCCTTTGCAACACGATCTTCAATTCTTTTGATGATCTTCAGCGTAGTGGTGACGCCGACATCAGAAGAAACAAGAATTTCCTCCAGGTTGTCGAGTACTTCCGAATCCACGGTTGATTTACCGACCACTGCTTTCGTGATCCTGGAGAACAAACTGGTCTTTGTCTTCTCCAGTCCTTTATCAAGACTTTCCTTTTTTTCTTTTGAAAATATGCTGCTGAATATTCCCATCCTGTAAAATGATTATTTCAATAAGTGAATCATGGAAACAAAAAAAGCTTCTCCCGAAATGAAAGAAGCTCTCCTTTAAAATGCTTTGGGATTATTTGTTTTTCAGAAAATCTTTTACGTGATCGTTATGAACCACCTCTTCCCTGAAGGTATAAGAACCCGATGAAGATTTGACCATCTTGATCACTTTCGAAAACTCTTTTCCTTTTCCTGATTTCAGTGTTGCGACTACTTTCTTTGCCATGGTATGAAGCTGTTAAATTTGATGCTTGATTTTACTGGTCATTTTTCCCTGTTCAGGGAAAGACCGTTATTTAATTTCTTTATGAACCGTCATTTTTTTCATAATCGGGTTGAATTTTTTCAACTCAATACGCTCTGTTGTGTTTTTCTTGTTCTTGGTAGTAATGTACCTGGAAGTGCCCGGCAGGCCACTTGTTTTGTGCTCCGTGCATTCAAGAATTACCTGGATTCTATTTCCTTTTTTTGCCATTTGATTAAGTTATCTGGTATTCATCATCCTGTATTGCCGGCAAGTAACCGGTTCATCAATCAATGATAATGAATGAGTTTAGTTAAACGGGCTGCAAATATAGTGTAATTTTTCTATTTCAAAAATTCCGAAACAGATTTTTTTTAGCTGTTTAGGCTAATTCTGAAGCAATCCTTCTACTATTTTCTCCACGGAAACCCCATCGGCTTCCGCCTTGTAATTTCGGACAATGCGATGCCTGAGAATGGCCGGGGCCACGGCTTTCACATCTTCGATATCGGGCGAAAATTTTCCCTTCAAAGCAGCGTGGCATTTGGCGCCAATCACGAGGTACTGCGAAGCCCTCGGGCCGGCTCCCCATGCCAGGTAATTGTTCGCATCAGAGGTGGCTACTTTTGTATTCGGCCTGGTTTTCTGAGCCAGCGAAACAGCATACTGCAGCACGTTATCAGGAATCGGAATCCTCCGGATCAGTCCCTGGAAGAAAACAATTTCCTCCGCAGAGATGACCTTTTCAAGTTGCGGGTTGTAATCGGACGTGGTGTTTTTTACGACCATCACTTCCTGGTTAAAATCAGGATACGTAAGCATCACGTTGAACATAAACCTGTCCAACTGCGCTTCAGGCAACGGGTAGGTTCCCTCCTGTTCAATCGGGTTTTGCGTGGCAAGAACGAAGAAAGGAAGATCCAGCGGATAACGTTTGCCGGCAGCAGTTACAGCATATTCCTGCATCGCTTCCAGCAAAGCACTTTGAGTTTTCGGCGGCGTCCGGTTGATTTCATCGGCAAGGATGATGTTCGCAAACAGCGGCCCTTTCACAAAATGAAAATGGCGCGACTCGTCCAGTATTTCTGTTCCGATGATATCAGAAGGCATGAGGTCGGGAGTAAACTGGATACGGTTGTACGTCAACCCCAGCGTCCTGGCTATCGTGTTTACAAGCAATGTCTTCGCCAGACCGGGAACACCAACGAGCAGGCAATGGCCGCGGCTGAAAATGGAAATGAGCACATCCTGCACCACTTCATCCTGGCCGATGATCACCTTGCCAATCTCACTTCTCAATCGCCGGTATGATGTGACCAGGTCCTGTACAGCTTCCACATCCGATGCATATTGTTTCGACATAATGAATCCGTTATCTTTTTTTGTTGATGGTTAATTACTTTCTGTCCTCCAGTGTTTCAATGATTCACAGTATTTGTATTCATCATTGATATGAATGTAGGTTGATTTTTTTTTCCGGGTAACCCAATCGCTCATGGCTTTGCTTTGCTTCTCCTGCAACGTGACTTCCTGTATTTTCTGGTAATCGTCTTTGAGATTTGCCTTATGCGGTTTGGAGCGGTTCTTCAGGACAACCAGCCGGTATGCATTTTTTCCTTCAGGAGTTGTCATCAGCAAGGGACCGGCAATGGAATTCAACTGCATGGAGTCAACCTGGAAAAATAAAAGACGATCCATTTTATCCGGGGACAGATGCGTGGTTCCGGTTTCCGGGTTGATCATCAGGCCTCCGTTATTTTTTGTATCCTCATCATCAGAAAATTTTTCGGCGGCTTCATCAAAGGAAATGGCTCCGCTTTCAATCTTCTTTTTCAGACTGTCAAGAAAATTAACGGCCTTCAGGAGATCTTTATCGGAAACTTTTGGCTGAAGCAGGATGTGACGCACATTGATCTGGTCGCCCCTGCGCTCGATAAGCTGGAGAATATGATAACCGAATTTAGTTTCCACGATGGGTGAAACATCTCCCGGTTTGAGGTTGAACGCTGCCGCTTCAAATTCCGGGACCATTTGTCCGCGCTCGAAGAAGCCCAGTTCGCCACCCTTTTTGGAGGAGGCCGCATCCTTCGAATACAAAGCTGCTTTCACTGAAAAATCTTCCCCGGCAAGGATCCTGTTCCTGTATTCTTCCAGTTGCGCCCTCACACTTTTCTTTTCTTCATCACTCACGGGAGGTTTGCGAACGATGTGTGCCACTTCCATTTCGGCATCGATGTAAGGAACGCTGTCAGGAGGAATGTTCTCAAAATAGATGCGCACATCATTCGGTGTGGCCGTGACTTCTTTGGTGATTTTTCCCTGCATCGTCTGAACCGTGAGTTGTTCACGAATCAGGTCTTTCAGTTCCGCCTTGAGTTGTATGATGGTAGTATGAAAATATTCTTCCAGTTTTTGTTCTGACCCGATCTGCCGGATGTAATACCTCATGCGTTTTTCCAGTTCTCCGTCGACCTGGGCATCGGAAACAACCACGCTGTCGACTTCCGCCTGGTTCACAAGGAGTTTTTGTAAAAGCAACTGGTCGAAAATAAGACAACGGCCTTCGCTGCTGCGTTCTCCGCCCTGTAGAATGAACTGGTTGTACTGTTTTTCGATATCCGATTGCAGGATGATTTTACTGCCCACCACGGCTACCACCTGGTCGATCACTTTCGACGATTGTGCTGAAGCTGATGACAAAATACTGCAGGCCAAAACCGGAAGTGCTATAAAGCGGAAGAAATTTTTTTTTCTCATGAAGGGGCAAAGTTAATTTTTTAATACACTTCAAAATCGTTGTTTTTTTTCGCATGTTCAAATGCCTGCTGTTCCATCTGGTCGATCAGTTTTAATTTACGTTGGTTCAGGATCATGGTGCGAATGTTATTTTCTTCAAAGCTCAACGGGGAAACACTGTTCTTAATTTTAAATCCTTTGATGCTTACCAGATAAATGTTCAATGAATCTTCCATCTCAATGTTCCTGTTGTTCTGAAGAAATTGTTCTTTGTCGTAGGTCTTGATGGGAATCTCTTTCAGCAAATCATCAAATTGTAACCACACGTTATCATCGAGGTAATAGTTCAAAGCATACTGGTGACAGTAGTCGGTAAGCAAAGCCCTGTCCTTTTTTATGTCTGATTTGTACCATTGTTTCGCCCTTTCAATTTTCGGTGACTTCTTATTCAGTTTCAGATAGATAACCTTGATTATATTATCCTTTAGTTCGAAGTTGTTCTGGTTGTTGAGATAAAAATCTTCGATTTCTTTTTGAGAAATATTGGTATCCAGTTTCTGTTCGATCAGTGCCTTTTCATACGCATAGGTGACGAGCGAATTCCGGTATTCCTCCAGTTGTTTTTCCACATCCTTTTTTTCATTGTCGAGGTTGTCTTCCGCTTTCCTCAAAACAACTTTCCTCCTGATCCAGTTCTGAATAAAATTTTTGGTAGCCGTGATGCTGTCCTGCCTCGATGATCCGGCCGGAACAATTCCAACGAGGTCTTCCGGGAACAAATACAGATCGTACACGCGCGCAATGGCATTCTTCTTATCACCACCCTTCCTGAAAAGTTTACAGGAAGAAGCCGCAAGAAGCAGGATGAGAAAACAAAAGAGGGATGCTCTTTTCATGTTAAACCTGGTTGTAATACCATTACTCAATATAAAATAATCCAATCCGCCTCGGCAGAGGTATTATGCCGATAGAGTATCTGTATAACTTGTTGTACCGGTACGAGCTGATACGAAACTACAAAGTAAAATGGCGTTCACCAATTGCATGAATGAACGCCATTGAAACTATTTTATTGAACAGTTACCTGGTGACGGTATCCACGACTTCCTGGTAAGTTTTCACAGGATATTTCTGGCGCAGCGATCCGATCCATTCTTTTTCGAGGTAACCCTGGTAATCAGCGGTCACCAGGCCTTTTGCCTCCTCGATCGTTTTCGGCTGGGAAGGCAGAACTTTTTTCACATCCACAAAAATCACCTGGTTGTTTTTCTTCATGTCCTTCGTTATTCCGGCAACCCATTGAATGGAATCAATAATTTCATTGTCGCCTTTTGAGTACTTGGCGGATTTCACCTGAAGGTTCAACTGTGAACTTTTATTGATGCGGGAAAGAAGCGTATCCACGTCATCAATTTTTTTCATCTGTTTACGAACATCCTTCGCAACATCAGCATTGGCGCACATATAAATGGTAGCATCAACACGATCGTTCCATTTATAGTTGTTTTTATTTTTTTCGTAAAACTCCTTTAGCCCGGCTGTATCCTTCACAGCCTTCGACCACACTTTTTTATCGGTGAGTTCGAAAAGCAGGATGCCATCGCGGTATTCCTGCATCAGGTTCCGGAAATCAGGATACAATGAATCGAGGTGTTTTTCTTCAAAGGCAATGCAACTCTCGTTTACCCATTCACTGTAACTGTTGTTTGCCAGTGCCTGTGGTGATGAACTGGTTTTATGAGACTGGTGATCCTCGAGGTATTTTGAAAAATCCTGCTGGGAAAAAGATGCATTGGAAAGCGTGAACAGGACATTTTTTAAATTCGCCGCCTGGTCTGCTGTCCATTTTCCCTGTACAAGAGAGGAGTCCACAATTTTCATGAACTCATCTTTGGCCTTCGGCATTTCTTTGAAATTGTATTTCTGTTTGATCCTGTTGATCATGGAAGATTTACTCAACTCTGATCGCGAGTCTTTACCCACTTTTGATTTCAGATCCGATTGAAGTTCCTCGTATGTTCCAAGCGGTTTCTTTTCCAGGAGCTTGATGATGTGCCAGCCATAGGAAGTCTTGATGGGGTTTGAATAATCATTGACATTTTTAATTTCGAAGGCAACTTTTTCAAATTCGGGAACCATGCGGCCCGTTCCAAAAACCGGAAGCACGCCTCCGTTCTTGGCAGAGCCTTGGTCGTCAGAAAATTTCTTTGCGAGCTCATCAAAATTTTCACCGGCTTTCAGTTTGCCGTAGATCTCGTTGATCTTCTGCACCGCTGCCAGCGAATCTTCTGCTTTGATTCCGTTTGCAGCTTTCACCATGATGTGAGCCACTTTTACTTCACCTTGCGCCGGACGGGTTTCCGCCACTTTTATCAAATGATAACCGAAGCGTGTTCTCACAGGCATAGAGATCTCACCGGCCTTGGTATTGTAAGCAGCCGATTCGAAAGGATAAACCATTTGCATGGCGGTAAAATAGCCAAGGTCACCGCCATTTTCCTTCGCAGAAGGATCGTCGGATTTCTGCCTTGCAACAGAAGCGAAATCGGCGCCCTTGAGAATTTCCTGGCGGATTTTGGTTGCTTTGTTGTACGCTTCGAGGGTATCTTTCGGCAAAGCATCCGGAGAAAGTTTCACCAGTATGTGGCTGGCGCGAATGTCAGTCTTCAGGCGGCCATACGCTTCCTTCAGGAGATTGTCGGTTACTTCTTTATCCACGAGGTAAGGCTGAGCCAGCTGTTTACGATAGCCCATCAACTCATCGGTGAAAGATTTTGCTGTGTCCATTCCGAGTTCCATAGCTTCTTTCACCTTCAGTTTGTAGTTGATATACAAATTCAGGTAATCGTTCACCGACTTCTTATCAAAAGAAGATTCTTTGGTGTTGTTTTTTCTGAATACCCGTTCGAATTCACTTTTGCTGATGTTTTCTCCTGCAATGTTGAGAATGACAGGATCTTTTTTCTCCTGCGCAAACGTAGCGGAAGAAATCGAAAGGATGCCTGCGATTAAAATACAAACGTTCTTGTTCATAAGTTGAGAGATCATTTTTTAGAGGCGCAAACTTACATGATTTGGTTCTGAAACACAACACTTCCGGGGATTAAACTTGGCTGCCGGATGAACGAAGGATGAGGAAGGTAGTTGATAGTTAAGAGTTAAGAGTCAAGAGTCAAGAACCAAGAGTCAAGAACCAAGAGTCAAGAACCAAGAGGTGGTACCAGGAACTCAATTGACTTAATCAACCAATCAGCCCTGGCCTTTAACTTTCGGGATGATCAGTTATCAGACGAGGAATCGTGCAGTACGGATGATAAAAAATTCCCATCACCCTTCCGAAGAATTTCTTCCATTCAGGTGATGGGAATTAATACCTCGACGTCGCTCGGGACAGGTTCGACTGAATGATTTCAGTGCGCCCCGCAAAGGCGGGGCTTCTAAAATCATAGTCTCATTAAAAAATTCAGTTCGCTTTCGCCATCATGGCCTCTTCCACTTCTGCTGTCGGTCCGTACAGTTCAGGCTGAACAGCACCAACAATGCGGTAGTATGAACTTAACTGGCCACGGTGATGAATGGTATCGAAAAACATCATCCAGCAAAATTGCATGAGAGGAACTTCCATAATTTTCATCGGGCCCCAGAAAGCAGGAATCTTTTTGTTTAACCAATCGTTTTCACTGCAGTTTTTAACAAGCTCCATCAATTTCTGAGAGTTGTCTTCCACATCTTTTGCAGCAGCCTCCACTGATATGTAAATAGCCGGGCTATTCAGGTCAAACTTACCTTCGTTTACAAGATTTACTTTTCCATCCTTCAAAGCCTGGCAAACTTCATTGGCATGAGGACCGATGTGATTTACAATTTCCCATGGTGAACGGAATTTCGGATGATGATGTACATTTAATTTGCTGATGTCAGCTGGTAATGAACGGAAAGCCTTTGCAGTAATGGCACTTTCGTGTTTCCATGAGTTGATAAAGAATTCCTGGTTGGTCATGACGTTTGAGTTTTAATGATGGTTATAATGATAGGATAGATAAATTGAATTGATTTTTCTTATTGCGAATCTACTCAATCTTTCTCCTGATAATGGCCTCTTAAAAAAAATACCGGTAAAATCCGTCAACATCATTTTATTATCTAAAAAAATGGAGGATAGGTGACGGAAGGGAGTCAAGAATTAGGATCAGAGGCGGTGAACTCCATCATCTAATTGGCTAATCATGCAATCAGCTAATCACCTAGAATAATTCGGAGCTTCTTTGATGATCGTAACATCATGCGGATGGCTTTCGCGAACGCCGGCAGCAGTGATGCGGATGAAACTTGCTTTCTGCAGATCATCAATCGTGTGAGCGCCGCAATATCCCATGCTTGCTTTCAATCCGCCGACAAGCTGGTACAATTCTTCTGCAAGGGTTCCTTTGTATGGAACACGGCCGACAATTCCTTCCGGCACCAGTTTTTTCACATCATCGGTCTGCGACTGGAAGTAACGGTCTTTCGATCCCTCGCGCATGGCTTCGATGGAACCCATGCCACGGTAGAGTTTGAATTTTCTTCCTTCGTAAATCATGGTTTCTCCAGGCGATTCTTCCGTACCGGCAAGCAATGAACCGAGCATCACCATGTGCGCACCTGCTGCAAGGGCCTTGGCGATGTCGCCTGAAAAACGGATGCCGCCATCGGCAATCACCGGTACACCGGAATCTTTGATGGCCTGTGCTACCTGGAACACGGCGGAGAACTGTGGAACTCCCACACCGGCAATCACACGCGTGGTACAGATGGAACCGGGACCAATCCCGACCTTCACTGCATCAGCACCGGCTTTCACAAGCATCTTTGCAGCGTCGGCAGTGGCGATGTTCCCGACGATCACCTGAAGTTTCGATCCGCCGAATTCGGACTTCAGTTTTTTTAATGCATCGATCACTCCTTTCGAATGGCCATGTGCCGTATCCATCGTGATCACATCCACACCGGCATCCACCAGTGCTTTTGCACGTTGCAGCGAATCTTTTGTAACACCGATGGCTGCTCCCACCCTCAGCCTTCCGAATTCATCTTTACAGGCCAGCGGTTTCGATTTTATTTTCAGAATGTCTTTATAGGTAATCAGGCCGATGAGTTTTCCTTTTTTGTCAATCACCGGTAGCTTTTCAATTTTATATTCCTGTAAAATACTTTCAGCCTTTTTCAGATCGATGATGCCCGTAGCTGTTATGAGATGTTCAGTCGTCATGATTTCCGAAATCGGCCGGTCGGGATTTTTCTCGAAACGAAGATCACGGTTGGTACAGATGCCAACGAGGATATTGTCTTTGGTTACTACAGGAATTCCCCCGATTTTGTAGTCCCTCATGATTTTCAAAGCATCTCTCACCTGTGCATCTTTCGACAACGTAATGGGATCATGGATCATCCCGCTCTCGGAGCGTTTTACTTTTTTCACTTCAGCAGCCTGCTGTTCAATCGTCATGTTTTTATGAATCATCCCGATTCCGCCTTCCTGGGCAATGGCGATGGCCATGCTCGATTCCGTGACTGTATCCATGGCAGCCGACATCACCGGAACATTTACCGTGATTTTGGAAGTGAGCCTGCTGGCAACATTCACTTCATTGGGAAGAACATCAGAATACGCGGGAACGAGAAGGACATCGTCATAGGCAAGGGCTTCTCCGAGAAAACGTTCGTGGGCAACTTTCATGGGCAGTAGTGATTATAAAAAAGTTGCACGCAAATCTACAGCTTTTTGTCCACTAAAACTTCGTTGATCAGGATCTCATTTAAAAAAAAACTCCTCCGGATTATCGTCCGGAGGAGTTTCAAAATGGTTCAAACACTCAACGAATGAGTGTCAATGTGCCTTTCCGTTCGATATCCGTACCGTCGGTCGCTGTGACTTTGAAAAAATAAACATACACGCCATCGGGAACTGATTTGCCTTTGTAGGTTCCGTCCCAGCCTTTTTTCGGATCGGAATTATGAAACACAAGTTCTCCCCACCGATTGTAAATATCGATGTTGAAAGAAGATCCTTTCGTAAATGCTTTGAAAGGATTGAACTCATTGTTCAGGGAAGAAATATCAGGATGAAAAGCATTCGGAACAAAAACGATCGGTTTCTGATCGACACATACATTGTTGGAACGGCTTGTATCACGGAAGCCAAACATATTTCCGTTACCCTCATATGCTTCTACGTAATAACAAAACCTTCCATCCGAATAAATCTTATCAGAAACACGGTCGTTCACCACTCCGGAACCGAAAGCAACAAAGTTATTTTGTCCATCAGGAATTCCATCAATAGACCGGAAGTACTGGTAATGATCCACGCCACCGAGCCAGATTTCATAATCATTCCATTCAAGGGTATTGGAAATATCATCGTTGGCGGTTACTGAAAGATAAATGGTTCTCGCCACATCGGACGTAAATGTTTCCTGCGAGCAACTGTCAACAGCAACCACCTTATAGAAATAACTTCGTTCACTGGTTTTCGCAGTCAGGTCGGTATAGGAAAAATACGGGTTCAGCGGGTTGGCAGGAATCGTAGCAATGTTAACATAACTTCCCGGCTTGTTCGATTCTGAACGAAGAATCCGGTAGCTGATGATGGCAGCAGTAGTATCCACATAAGCTTTAATGGTTGCCTGGTTATCGCCGGTGATGGTAGCTGTATGGATGTAAGAGAAATTGGGTTCAGGCAAAATGTGAGCGGTGATGCAGACAATGTTAGAGGTGGATGTACGCGATACCTGTCCTGATGCATCCACATTCACGGCACGGATGAAATAACAATAATTTGCATTCTGTGTCAAATGCGTATGCTCATACGTCAACTGAACCGTCGTGTCGAGCATGAATGCAGGGCCGCCGTTCATACTGACAAAAATATTGTACTTCACTACACCCGGCCAGCCGGTGTAAGCATTCCAGTGTAATGTGATGGAAGATGCGCAGACATCGAGTGAGCCGGTGAGGTAAATCGAATTCTGCGGCACACACATACCGCTCGGGTTCCCGCAACTATCGATCGCAAAAATTCTGATCGGCACAGAACCTACGGTAGCATCGAGGGCAGATGTATAAAAAATATTGTTGATGCCGATCACCGTATCCACCGGTGTCCATGAACTTCCAACCTGTGTCAGCACAACATATGCGTGGGTATCCAGTGAAGAATCAACAGCCCAGGCAGAGACGGCAAAACCATTGGCGTCAACAGAAACGGAATCCAGCAAAGGAACATCAGGAGGAATCAGGTCCTGGAAAACATCACCGCCTACACTGGAAACAGAACGGCAGCCGGATGAATCCTGAACTTCCACACGATACTTCACGGTATCGTTGCAAATGGTAACCGGGTCATCATACGTAAAACTTCCTGCGTTGATGTCAACAGAATCAATCAATGTCCAGTTGCCAGGTGGATATTCACGATAGATGTAATAATAATTTCCATTGGTAGGGATCAAAGGATTTCGTGTTGAATTCCAGGTGAGATGAGCAAACCCGTTTCCCGTATTCACAGCCGTGAGCCTCATAGCCTGGACTGTATCGCCGCGGTCTCCGTTGTTATAATAATTGTTACAGCCGGCCCGAACCATCATGTGATAATAGGCTGCGTTGAAATCAGCGTTCGCGCCAACATGAGTGTAACTGGTCTGTGCAAAATTAGTGATACTGTCAAGTAATGTAAATGGCCCGGCTGCATTCGGCGAATAATAGATATCATATGCCTGAAAACTTCCTGATGTATCCAAACCGGGAACCCAGCTGAGCGTAACATCTCCATTGGGCTCAACCGCAACACAACGTATGCTCGGTGGCGATGCCAGTGGCGGCGGAAGAACAACAATGGTAACAGTGGCGGTGGAAATTCCCGGGATGGGGCAAAAATCATCCGTGAACTTGAATACAAAATGATACACGTTGGAAAATGTCCTGCAGTTCTGGTTGAAGCCAAGCTGATCGCAGGAAGTATTCCAATCGAAATTAATCTGGTAGTTGATAAGAGGAGAATACGTCAACGGCGATGGGCTTAATGTAGCACATGGCGGATGCAGACAAGGTCCGTTCGCATTGGTAAATGTAGGATCAAACTCCAGCCCGGACGCAGTTAGCTGGAGGTGTTGAAAATTGAATGCTGAATCAGCATCTAGGTCTCTTCCATTAAAAATAAAATGGACATTCTGACCAGCGTATACGGTATCCACATACAATCCGGGTAGTCCGGTTGCGGGGTCAATAAATGGCGGGAACAATTCAGGCGGATTGTTGAAGAGAGGAGGCACACTGGTATATATCATCGGCGGACATTGTCCAAGCACGACCTGGATATCACGGAAAATCTCTGCCACCTTCTGCCCGCATTTGTATGCCGTTACTTTTATCACAAATACAAAAGTTCCCTGGGTAAAAGAAGTGTAACTGACTTCACCGCTCAGTGAATCAAGATGAACATTAACATTCAGCGGATTCTGAAGAGGGCCTGGAAGCGGGTTATTATATGTGTATGGTGCCTGATAAGGAATGGTTGGAGCATTGAATGTTGTTGTGCCGGTGTTGCTGTTTAAAGGATGATCCCATTCATACACCAGCGAATCCAACTCATCATCCACAGCATTGTGATTGAAAACAAACGGGTATCCTGTGCAGATAATCGTTCTCGGAATCTCGTAAAATCTAGGCGAGTTATCGTAACAGGGATTTGCATTCCTTCCATTGTATGGGTACATCTTTGCTCTCAGGGTAAAACTCGCCTGGGAAATGCTTAGATTTAAAATGGCCGCATTGCGGCAACAGTTGGTATACCAAAAAGTCCAGCCGGCAGCCGGTGGCACACCATTCAGAGCAACAGGAGTATGACTTGAATAAACAAATTCTTCCACAGCACCTGCCTGTCCCTGCGGATTAGCACAAGTGATAGAAGGACCAGCCGCATTACAGACCGGCGAGTTATCCGTTTGAGAATCCAATGTCATGTTGATGCCACCGGAATGCCCGGGAGCATCCGTGTAAATAATTGCTGAAGGCGGACCGGTAGCACCATTGCAATCGCGGTACAACTTCATATGAAAAACATAGTTGCCGCTGGCAAGACACGTCCATGTGATTTCTCCACCCATCAGGTGAGAAGCTGATAAGGATTCAGTAAACAGCAGGAAAAATATGCTGATGAATAGAAACCTATTTTTGATCACGGTCTGTGATAAGTTTTGGGATACATCCAGAGTGTTCAAAATTAATCAATAAAGTATCAAATCACAACTATTTTTTCCCGACAATGATTTCATAAAAATCTCCGGGATCGAGGTATTTTTGAGCCAAAATCATCAGTTCTTCTGCTTTGATGGTGCGTACAGTTTCGAGGTAGCGATAATAGTAATCATAGCCCAGGCCATACAGCATCAGGCCTTTCCAGCGGTCAGCGAGGTGAAAGGCTCCATCAATGCCTTTTAAAAAACTCCCTGTCAAAAAGTTTTTAACCATGAGGAGTTCATTTCCTTCCAGTGGTTTCTTTCGCAAAAGTTCCACTTCTTTATAAATTTCTTTTACCGCTTTTGAGGTGACCTCTGCTCCCACTTCCGTGGAAATAAAAAAACATCCTCCTTCTTTCATCGAGACCATTGCCGACCCGATGCCGTAGGTGTATCCCTTGTCTTCACGGATGTTGTTCATCAGTCGCGAACCAAAGTAGCCGCCGAGCGCCGTATTTAAAATCGTCATGCCGATGTAATCCGGATGTGTTTTATTGAAAAGCACTTTCCCGATCCGGATGGCCGACTGCACCGCTCCTTTTTTTTCTACGACGTGTTTTTTATCCAGGTGAGAACTGATATCGGTTACCGTTTCTTTTTGTTGTGTCCCCTTCCATTCACCTGATCCGAAAAATTTATTCAGCAAAGAGATGACTTCAGCGGTAACATTTCCTGAAACGATGATGCTGCAATTTGTACTTGAATAATTTTTTCTGTGATAAGACATCAACGGTTCCCGTTGCAGCTTTTCATAATCAACGGGTTTCACAAAATAACCATACGGATGACTGGCACCGAAAATAACTTCGTGGAATTTTCTCCTGGCCACAGCGTTCACGCGTTCACCTTCCACGATCAGGCGCTGCCTGTTGTTCTGCCTGAAGACCGACAGCTCATTCTCAGGAAACTCAGGCTCCATGAGGATCTCACGGAAAACAGGAAGCGTACTTTCCAAATGTTTGTTCAACGTAAAAAGATTCAGAGAACAATAATCGGATGACTCTTCAGTTTCATAAAATGAACCGTAGCCATCAATCATCTCCGCCAGTTCCTGTGCATTGTGATGTTTACTTCCTTCACTCATCATGCGGTTGGTGGCAGAGAAAACAAGCGGTTGCGATGCATCAAATCCGCGGTTCATGAAAAGCATTTCCACTTTCACCACATCCTGGAAACCGGCACGGATGGAATAGACAGGAATTCCATTATCCAAAGCGGATTTTTCCACTTCCTGAATTTTGATGTGATCAAATTCTTCCTGTGCCGGCGCTTTCGCTCTGTCAATTGACTGGATCATAAAAATATTTTTCTTATTTTTTTGCGTGGTAATAGAGTACGGAACAATTGGTATCCCTGAAAATTTCTTCAGCACTTTTCCGGATCTCCTCACCGGTAACCTGCCTGTACAATTCTATTTCTGTATTCACGAGGTCAGCATCTCCCATGTATTCGGCAATGGCGAGGTTGAGCGCCCGTCCTGACAAATCAATTTCGGAAAACACCATCGTAGACTCCACTTTGTTTTTCACCTTTCTCATTTCTTCCGCATCAATTGTTTTCTCCATCACCTTTGCCAGTTCTGCATCGATGGCTTTTTCAGCATCCTTCATGACAACACCTTTCACCAGTTTGCCTTCCACCACGACGAGGCCGCGGTCGAAATCCGCAGTTGCATACGCATTGATTTCGGAAAACAGTTTTTGTTTTTTCACCAGTTCATGGTAGAGCCTTGACGATTTTCCCCTGGAAAGAATATCGGTGAGCAAATCCACAGCATAAAATTCTTTATCAAGACGGGAACAACAATGGTATGCTTTGTAAATCGAGTCATACGGAACATCGCGTTCCACGGAAAGTTCCCTTCGCTCTGTCTGTGCCGGCTCAACAGGATACGGCTTCCTCTTTTCAAATGTTCTTTTGATTTCACCGAACCATGCTTCCGCCCTCCTGTACACCTCATCCGTCTTTACATCTCCGGCCACCACCATGATGGCATTATCCGGGCAATAAAAACGATTGAAAAAAGATTTCACATCATCGAGTGTTGCATGTTCGATGTGGGAAATTTCCTTGCCGATGGTGGCCCACTGATATGGATGTACCTTGTACGCCAGCGGTCGAAGCAGCAGCCACACATCTCCATAAGGCTGGTTGAAATAACGTTGCTTGAATTCTTCAATCACCACGTTACGCTGAACTTCAAGGCTCTTCTTTGAAAAGGCAAGGCTCAGCATCCGGTCGCTCTCCAGCCAGAAAGCCGTTTCCAGGTTTTTAGCCGGAAGCGTCAGGTAATAATTGGTGATGTCGTTGTTGGTAAAAGCGTTGTTGTCGCCCCCGGCGATCTGCAGCGGACTGTCGTAATCAGGGATGTTCACGGATCCGCCAAACATGAGGTGTTCGAAGAGGTGTGCGAAACCCGTCTTCGCAGGATCTTCATCACGCGCACCCACTTTGTACAGGATATTTACCGTCGCAAGAGGCGTTGAAGAATCTTCGTGAACCAATACGGTTAACCCGTTCGATAAGGTAGTTTTATTGAATTGAATCATAGATGGCAAAACAAGAATGCTGCAGGAAACAAATGATGAACACCCGGTTTAATCATCCACCGGAAAAAATAATCCGCCAAAGATAATCGTTTTGTTTTTCGTCAGCAGATAAAGTAATGAACATTTCGAAGTCCTGTTCCGTTGAAAATATACTGAACACCATTCACTTTTAAAAAAATTTTGAAATAAAAATCACCATGAAAAACATACTGCTTGCAGCCATCATCCTGTTACGTTTTACAGTACCTGTGCTTGCGAATGATAAAGCGAAAGACCGGCAGGAACTTCAACACCTGCTGGAAGAACGACAACAAATGTTTGACCGGTATTCGGGTTCCTTGTCGGATCATTCGGGAATTTTCGGTAACCGCACCAAGAAAGATATCCTGAAAAGCAACGATGTGCTGATCGGGCTTGTAAGAACAGATAACAACATCATCCGTGTTTTGAATCGTGTAGTTGATTTCAGAAATTTTGAAAAGGCAACGATGAACTACGATTTGCAAAACCGTGATGAAGAACTGGAAAACTCCAGGCATGCAGCAGATACGCTTGCAAAGCAACTGGATTCGGCCATTCCGGAATTGACAATCCTGAGAAGAAAAGTGAACCGTGACCATGCCGTCATTACCTTTCTCATTCTTTCCCTTGCAACATCGTTGTTCTTCCTGTGGAGAAAAAAAGCAGGTTGAGCAACACACATTTTATTTATTCTTCAGAAACCTGCATCTTTGATAAAATCTTCTGAAACGTTGAAAAGAATAGTTCTTACAGTCCTTATTTTATTCTCTGTTTTTCTTTCTTGTAAAAAAGAAAATGAACGTCCGCAATGGCAGGTCAATGTGATTGGCCCGCTGATGCATGCCACGCTCGGCGTTTCCAATTTCATTGCTGATTCGATCCTTCATTCCGACAGCACGCACGCCATCAGCCTCGTGTATGAAGATGATCTTTACCAGAGCAACCTGGATTCACTGTTTCAAATCCGCGACACATCGATTCCGACTGTGTTCACCCTGCCGATTGCATCCATCCAGTTGCAGCCGAACACACCTTTCTATTCCATCAACAACAACGCGGCTCTGAATATCTCCGGTGTGGAGCTGAGGGAAGCCATCATCAAATCAGGTTACCTTGAAATTGAAGCACACAACCGGATTTCTTCCCGGGTAATTTATACGTACACCATACCGAATGCCACCTTAAACGGACAGGTCTTCCGGTTTACCATGGTGCTGAATGCAGCTCCGCCGGGAGGTTCCTCTTCTCATACCGGACTGTTCGACATGAGCGGATATCACATCGATCTTACCGGCGCATCGGGCAACATGGTGAATACGCTGGCTTACAATGTGGCTGCACAAACCGATACGGGAGGCACTTCTTCCTTTGCATACCTTGGAGATACCCTTATCAATATTTCCGCCGGGCTGAAACACATCATTCCCTATTATGCGAAAGGATATTTAGGCCAGAAAAATATTGATGAAGGAAATGTTTCAAAACACATCACTCCTTTCGAAGCCATACGAAGCGGCTCGATACGGTTGCAGGATGTGACGATGAAGTTCTCCATCGAAAACAACATTGGCGTGGATGCACAGGCGCTGATCGGACATTTTCAATCGGTGAATACAAAAACGCACCAGCTGGTGAACCTGAATGCTCCGCAACTGGTGAACCATACCATCAACATCAACCGCGCAACTGAATCCGGGAACGCGGTGTATCCCGTTCATCCATCGTTGTACGAAGTGTTGCTGGATCATACCAATTCGAATATCATATCGCTCATCGAAAATCTTCCTGATCAACTGAACTATTCATTGAATATGAAAATCAACCCGCAGGGAAATATTTCCGGCAGCAACGATTTTGTTTACAGCGATTACCTGGTGAAGGCAAAAATAAAAGTGGAGATGCCGCTGGCATTTGCCGCCGACCACCTCGAACTTGCTGATACCACATCACTCATCATTCAGAACCAGGCAGACTATGACCCTGTGGGTTCAGGAACGTTCACGCTCATCGCCGTGAACGGGTTTCCTTTTGAGGCTGATCTTCATTTGATTTTACTGGATGCACAACATCACTTCCTCGATTCCATTCCGGTTCCTTCCGTCATCGCCGCTGCCAATGTGGATGCTAACTTCAACGTGACGTCGCCCACACGGACGGTGATTCCTGTTTACTTGGACGAAGCGAGGAAGAACAAAATCCTGGGTGCCAGCAACATTTTTGTGAGGGCCGTTTTCACCACTCCGTCGTTCCCGCAAAAGGTTCAGATTTATTCCGGCTATCATTTGGATCTGAAACTGACGGGCGATGCTTCTTACTTAATACACTGACCTGTGAGAAACATTTTCATTTCATTCCTGTTTTTTTCCTGTGCACTTACGCTCACCGCTCAACAAGCGGATTTTTTTTCATTGCCATCATCCTATTCTAAAAAAATCAATGCATGGTCGCTGTCGACGGAATTTTATTTTGCCTCGGATGCCATCACCAACGAACTCGCCAAAACCTATTACCTGGACGGTTTCATCACAGATGAAATGAAAAATGAAGTGAGCAAAAACCTCCATGATAAAAACAGGATGGGCGGGGATTTCAGCAATGAATTTTATTTTTATCACCATCCCGATTCGTTATTGGGATGCAGGAACATGAACTGGTTTATTGGTTTTAAAAACATCAACCACCAGGACGCTTCGTTTACCCGTGATCTGTTTGAAATTTATTTCCGCGGAAATAAAAACTATGCAGGAAGACAAGCCGTTTTCGATGGCTTCCATTACCAGCTTCTGAAATACCAGCAACTGCAAGTTGGGATTGCAAAATCGGTGAGGAAGGATTCCGCCAAGTTTGAATTCGGTGGCGGCATTGGATTTAACAACGGGCAGCAACTTTTCCGGATCGATGCGCCTCATTCCGGCCTGTACACTGCTGACGACGGAGAGTTCCTCGATGTAACTGCCGCTGCGGAAATTCACAACAGCGATTCGCTGCATAAGAACTTTGGTGCGTTTAACGGCTTTGGTGTTTCGACGGATCTGTTTTTCCGCGGTGAGATCAAAAAGAAACATTTCTTCTTTGCCCAAATCAGTAACCTCGGATTCATCCGGTGGAATAATCACTCAACCGAATTAAAAACCGACAGCAGTTTCCGCTTTGAAGGCATCGATGTGAGCCAGGTTTTGAATTTCACCGATACCGTAAGAAGCATGGTTGCATTTGACAGCACCGTTGCACAACCATTTTTATCCCGCAGGAAATACCATTCCATCACCACGATGCTCCCGGCTAAAATAGAAGCAGGTTACAAAAGAATCATCGGCGAAAGTCATTGCACTGCAGGATTGGGAGGTAATTACATTTTCAACGCGGATTATTTTCCACTGGTTTACCTCGATGGTGGATACTACTGGAAAAACAATGATCTTGAACTTACTTTTTCTTACGGAGGATACACAACGTTCGGGGCAGGAATCAACTACCGGAAATATTTCCGGCAGGGTTATACGGTTTCCGCCGGAAGCAATTATTTAAATTCCCTGTTCCGTTTCCAAACAGCCACGTCTGAAGAAATTCATTTCACCCTTTCAAGAATCTTCTAAATCCGCAATTGCAAAATCATGAAACATCTTTTGGCCGTTTTACTTTTGATGATGGTGAAGACGAACGCTTCCGCACAAATTATTTTCCAGAGAACCTACGGCATCGGGTTATACAATGAAGGAAGAAGCGTGAAGCCGACATTCGACGGTGGATATATCATCGCCGGATCAGAAAGCGATGCCGGCAACGGTTCCAGCGATGTGTATCTTTTAAAGATCGACAGTCTCGGAAATTTCATGTGGCATAAAACATTCGGCGGAAGCAACATCGACCGTGGCTATGCTGTGGAACAACTCAACGACAGCGGTTACGCCATCGCCGGCTACACCAACAGTTTCGGCAGTGGTGGCTACGACGGGTATCTCATCCGTACGAATAAAAACGGCGACACGATCTGGACAAAAACATACGGAACGAATGATTGGGATTTTATTTTGTCTATGAAAACTACGATGGATGGAGGATTTATTCTTGCCGGTTACACCTATGGCAACCTGGCCGGGAACGCAACACCTTACCTCGTGAAAACTGATTCATTGGGAAACATCACCTGGATAAAAACACCTGACATGAGTGACGATGTATTTATACAATCGGTTGCGCTGTTTCCCGGAGGCGGCTTTGCTGTTGCAGGATATCGGGTAAACCAATCCGATGGGAATGAAAACATGTTTGTTTCCAGGTTGACTAATTCCGGAGATACCATCTGGACAAAAACCATCGGGAACACAATTGCCTATGAACATGCCAACAGCATCGATGTCAATTTTTCTGACAGTTCTATCATTGCGGCTGGCTATTCGAAAGATATTGCTTCAGGAAATTACGATGACTACCTGGTAAAACTTGATGCGAACGGAAACCTTTCATTCCTCTCCCTGTTTCCGCAACCCGGAGAGGAAATGATCAACGACATTCATGGTCTTGCTTCCGGGTTCATCGTTGCATCCTACACCACCACTTTTGGCTTCGGTCAGAAAGACGCACATTATTATACTGTCAACGATACCGGGCAGTATATCGCCGGAACAACTCATGGCGGAACTCAAAACGACATGGCGTATCACATAGAAGCAACAGCCGACGGCGGATATATTTTATGCGGATCATCCACTTCGTATACACCCGGACTTCAATCCGTGTATCTCATTAAAATGGATAGTTTGTTCCAGACTTCTTCGCTGGTGATCGGGTTAAACGATTTACCTTCTCCCGCACAACATTTTTCGAATTATCCGAATCCATTTCATGATTATACAGTCATTGATGTTCATTCCTTTGGTCAGAAAAAAGAAGTTTCCTTTTCTGTGTACAACCTGGCCGGAGAAATGGTGTATTCGACTCTGATCAATACAGGAAAAGAATTTGTTTTTCACAGGGATCATTTACCTGCCGGTTTGTATGTTTACAAACTCACGGATTCAGAAAAGAACCATGCATTCGGAAAACTGGTGATTGAATGAACCCGGCATTTTTTTCCTTTGTATTATTAAGAGGAATCCTGTAGGTTTGCATCAAACATTCCATTCGTATGAAAAACATCCTGCACAGTTGCCTGGTATCTGCACTCCTTTCAACTTTTTTAATTTCCTGCTCCGGGAATAAAAATTCTGCTGAATCATCCGTTGCTTCCGACTCAGCGATGATGGCGGCCGACACGACTCCTTACAACAAAAAAGCGGACTTCAAACTTTCTTTTACCATCGCCAACCTCCCTTCCCCGCTCGATGTGATCAATACGGTTTACACAACCAAGGTACCGTTTGATAATACGTTACTGAACCCAACCGACAACAGCGAGAAATACCTGAATGCTTACAAACGTGCTATCAACTATGGCATTTACGGCGTAGACATGGCGTACATTTCTTATTATGGAAACAAACAGGACCTGTTCGATTATTATGCGACATCGAGAAAACTGGCCGGAACGCTCGGCATGGAAAAAACATTTGAAAAGTTCAGCGACCGTTTCAAGGAAAATTCAGAGAACAAAGATTCGGTGCTGGCCATCGTTGACCAGGCGTATGCGGAGACTGACAAATACCTTCGTACCAACGACCGTTTGCTCACGGCGAGTTACATCATCACCGGTTCGTTCCTGGAAAGTCTTTACATCAGTTCTTCACTGATGAAAAACCAGGAAAGCGGCGATAAATTCGGAGGCACATTCAACAAAATTTATGAACAGAAACTGGTGCTGAACAACCTCGCCGAACTCTTCAAAGAATTCAAAGACAAAGAAGCCGTTGCCCTGGAGTCGGATTTGCAGACTATTAAAAAAGTATACGATGAACTCAAAGACCCTTCACAGATCAACAAGGAAAGCCTTCAGAAGATTTCAACGGTGGTTGGCGCTGCCAGGAACATGGCGATAAAATAAACAGGCTCATGACCAATTTTTTTAAAGGGACTTCAAAAGTCCCTTTTTTATTTTCGCAGAAGTCTATATCTTACTTCGGTTATTACACCATGAATTATGAGTGAGAAAATCCTCCGCGCACTGATGCAATTGTTCGCCATCGTCGCGAACGCCGAACGTTTGACTGAGCAGAGCCGCACCATCGTGGAGTCGTTTCTCAGGCAGCAGCTCAACCTGAACCTTGTTGAAAAGTACCTTGGTGTTTTTGATGACTTCATTGGCGCTCAACAGGAAAAAGGTGATGCTGAGAAGGTCCGGAAACGCACATCCGTGAACTCGGTAAAAGTGCTGAAGATCTGCACCGGCATCAACCAGGAACTGAACCAGCGACAGAAATACATCGTACTGGTTCGTTTGCTTGAATTCATCCATTCATCCGAAGAAAAAATTACCGACCAGGAATGGGAATTTGTTTCGACCGTATCCGGGATCTTCAATATTCCGGAAAACGATTACAACGATTGCCTGGCCATTGCCGGCCGCCGGGAGGAGACTCCGGATTCCGGTTCTTTTCTCCTGATCGACCAGCACATTGAAAACAATTTTCAAAAAACTCATCATGAATTCAACGAATACATACATGGAAAACTGCTGGTGCTGTTTGTAAAAAGTGCCGGCATTGCATTCGTAAAATATTCAGGTGAAAGCCAGTTAACGCTCAACGGACAGTCCATCAGCAATGATTTTGTGCAGGTGTTCACACAAGGTTCGGTGATACGCGGTGCGAAACTCGAACCGGTTTATTACAGCGATGTCATCCATCGTTTTCTTGAGAGTGATACGTCATCAAAAACAAAATTTGAATCGACGGATGTTATTTTCAAATTCAAAAACGGTAAAACAGGATTGCATCCCATCAACTTCAAAGCGAAATCCGGTGAACTCATCGGCATCATGGGAGGCAGCGGCGCCGGAAAATCCACGCTGCTGAATGTTTTAAACGGCAACCTGGTTCCCACTTCCGGCGAAGTGCTGATCAACGGGTTCAACCTGCACACGGATGGAAAAAAACTGGAAGGCGTGATCGGCTACATTCCGCAGGATGATTTGCTGATGGACGACCTCACCGTTTTTCAGAATGTGTATTACAATACGAAACTTTGTTACGGCGATCTTGATGAAGAAGCCATTACTAAAAAAGTAACCGACCTGCTCGAAAGCCTCGGGTTGACTGAAACAAAAGACCTGAAAGTCGGAAACGCGATGGACAAAACCATCAGCGGCGGTCAGCGGAAACGCCTGAACATCGCACTGGAACTGGTTCGCGAGCCATCTGTTTTATTCGTGGATGAACCGACTTCCGGGCTTTCATCGCGCGATTCGGAAAACGTGATGGATTTGCTGAAACAACTTTCCATTACCGGGAAACTTATTTTCGTAGTCATTCACCAGCCGTCATCCGACATTTTCAAACTGTTCGACAAATTATTTTTACTCGACTTCGGCGGATACCCGGTTTATTACGGCAACCCGGTTGACTCGCTGATCTATTTCAAAAAAATTGTTGCGCACGTAGATGCCGATGAAAGCGAATGCATCACCTGCGGAAACATCAACCCGGAACAGTTGTTCGCCATCATCGAAGCAAAAGTGCTCGATGAATTCGGCAACCCGGTGAATACAAGAAAAATTTCGCCGGCTGAGTGGAATGCACATTACCTGAAGAGTTCTCTTCGTTTTTCATCAGATGCAAAAATCGAAACGGAAGAAATAAAAAACAATTCCGTAAAACCGTCGAAACTCCGGCAGTTCGGGGTGTTCATCACACGCGATGTGTTATCAAAGCTGAGCAACAAACAATACATGCTCATCAATTTCCTGGAAGCGCCGTTGCTCGCATTCGTCCTCTCCTATCTCATCCGGTATTACCAGGAAGGAAAAGAATATGTGTTTCGTGAGAACCAGAACATCCCGGCGTACCTGTTCATGAGTGTGATCGTATCGCTGTTCATCGGGTTATCGGTAAGTGCAGAAGAAATCTTCCGCGACCGGAAAATTCTGAAACGGGAATCGTTCCTCCATCTCAGCCGGTTCAGTTACCTGATTTCAAAGATTGCCGTCATGTTTATGCTGTCGGCGGTACAGACTTTTTTGTTCGTGATGATCGGCAACAGCATCCTTGGCATAAAAGACATGTACACCGATTACTGGCTGGTACTTTTCACCACAGCCTGTTTCGCCAACATGACCGGGTTGAACATTTCATCGGCATTTAATTCCGCCGTTACCATTTACATCCTGATCCCGATTCTCATCATTCCGCAAATTTTACTCAGCGGCATCATCGTCAAATTTGAAAAACTGAATCCCACGATCAGCACGCATGCAACGGTTCCTGTTTTCGGCGAGATGATGGCTTCCCGCTGGGCTTTCGAGGCGATGGCGGTGAACCAGTTCAGCCATAACCGGTACGAGAAAAATTTTTTCGAATTGGATAAAACGATGAGCCGTGCCACGTTCAAAAAAGATTTTCTCATTCCTGAACTGATCAAGCGGACTGATTATTCCATTTTCGCCATGGCACAGCACGATGCGAAATACAACCTGGCTTCCAACCTGGAATTGCTGACCAATGAACTGACTGCTATCGCCAATGAAAAACACGGATTTTCATTCGGCAAAATTCAGATGCTGAACGTTGCAAACTTCAATGCCTCCATTGGCAACGAAGTAAAAATTTATTTAAACAACTTACAGAAATCGCATGTGGATGAATACAACAAAGCCAATGATGAAAAAGAACGGCTGATGATTCAACTGCAGGAGAAAAATCATGATCCGAACATCCTGCTGAAATGGAAGGATGCATACCAGAACGAAAGCCTCGGCGAACTTTTGAAAAACCAAACGGAGATCAAACAAATCGAAGAAGCGGATCATCGCCTCATCCAGCGCTTCCAGCCGGTGTTCATGGAAGGTGCGACCGGTTCGTTTGTGAGTGCACCGTTTTATGCATCAAAGAAAAAAGTATTCGGTCATCACGTTGAAACATTTACCGTCAACATTTTGGTCACCTGGTTCATGACGCTGATTGCGGCCTTCGCCCTGTATTTCGACTGGCTGAAAAAAATCATGGCACTCAGCGAAAAGTTTTCTTTGAAATCCAAAAAATAAAAGATTAGAGGAACAATAGTTATCTTCGCAACCCGTTTACATGAGCATTTTTTATTAACCATCTGAATAACTGATCCAGAAAATGAATTACGATTTAATTGTTATCGGCAGCGGACCCGGAGGATATGTGGCCGCCATCCGCGCATCACAGTTAGGAATGAAGACTGCTGTGATCGAGAAAGCAGAACTCGGCGGCATCTGCCTGAACTGGGGTTGCATT
Source organism: Bacteroidota bacterium (assembly GCA_026391945.1). Classification (GTDB taxonomy): domain Bacteria; phylum Bacteroidota; class Bacteroidia; order AKYH767-A; family 2013-40CM-41-45; genus JAPLDA01. The sequence goes on from JAPLDA010000077.1 coordinate 72,257, forward strand.
CCTACCAAAGCCCTGTTAAAAAGCGCACAGGTATATGAATATCTTTTGCATGCCCAGGATTACGGAGTGACAGCTGACAACGTCGGGAAAGATTTTCCGGCCATCATTAAGAGAAGCCGTGGCGTTGCCGACAGCATGAGCAAAGGAGTTCAGTTTCTCATGAAAAAAAATAAGATCGATATCATCAACGGCTTCGGAAAAGTGAAACCCGGAAAAAAAGTGGAAGTGAAAGATGCTGCCGGAAAAACAACCGTGTACGATGCCAGCCACATCATCATCGCCACCGGCGCACGCTCACGCGAACTGCCAAACCTGAAACAGGATGGAAAAAAAATCATTGGTTACCGTGAAGCCATGGTGCTTGAGAAACAACCGGCTTCCATGATCGTCGTAGGTTCCGGCGCCATCGGTGTTGAGTTTGCGTATTTTTATCATACGCTCGGAACGAAAGTCACGATTGTTGAATTCATGCCGAACGTAGTTCCCGTGGAAGACGAAGATGTATCCAAACAACTGGCGCGCTCCCTGAAGAAATCCGGGATTGAAATCATGCTCGAGTCAACCGTTGAGTCGGTGGATACATCAGGAAGCAATTGCAAAGTAAAAGTGAAAACAAAAAAAGGAGAAGAAATTCTTGAATGCGATGTCGTTCTTTCGGCGGTGGGAATCACTTCCAACCTCGAAGGCATCGGTCTGGAAGATACAGGCATTGCTGCGGACAAAGGAAAAATTCTTGTCAACGATTTTTACCAGACTAACCTGCCGGGATATTATGCCATCGGGGATATTGTGCGCGGACCGGCGCTTGCTCACGTTGCTTCTCATGAAGCCATCACCTGTGTTGAAAAAATTGCAGGGCTGAATCCCGAACCGATGAATTACAACAACATTCCCGGCTGCACGTATTGCCAGCCGGAAATTGCTTCGGTCGGTTATACTGAAAAAGCGGCGAAGGAAGCCGGGTACGAAATCAAGGTGGGGAAATTTCCTTTCACCGCTTCCGGGAAAGCAAAGGCGGCCGGCACTCCGGAAGGTTTTGTGAAAGTTATTTTTGATGCGAAGTACGGCGAGTGGTTAGGCGCGCACATGATCGGTGCGAACGTGACAGAGATGATTGCTGAAGTGGTGGTGGCAAGAAACCTTGAAACTACGGGACATGAAATCATCAACTCCGTTCATCCCCACCCGACCATGAGTGAAGCGATCATGGAAGCCGTGGCCGATGCCTATGGTGAAGTGATTCATATCTGATCACCAATTAAATTTCAGTGGAAAACAAACCTCTTGTCACTTTTATCACCGTCGTTTACAACGGCGCTTCAGAGTTGGAGTCAACCATACTGAGCATCCTGTCGCAAACAGAAAAACGGTATGAGTATTTTATCATCGACGGAGGTTCTACCGACGGTACGGTTGACCTCATAAAAAAATACGAATCGAAACTCACGGGTTGGATTTCCGAAAAAGACCACGGCCTGTACGATGCCATGAACAAGGGAATGTTGATGGGAACAGGACAATACCTTTGGTTTATGAATGCTGGTGACGTGGTGTATTCGGAATCAACTCTTGAGAAAATTTTTGCTTCTCTTGACAGACTACAGACCGCAGACCACGGACGACTGCCGGCTGACATCATTTACGGCGAAACGGAAATCATCAATGAAGCAGGAAGTTCTGTCGGCCTGCGACGGTTACAAACTCCGGAAAAGCTGAACTGGAAAAGTCTTCAGTGGGGAATGGTGGTTTGTCACCAGTCCTTTTTAGTGAAGCGGGAAAAATGTTTGCCTTACAGCCGGCAGTACCGGTTTGCCGACGACATCGACTGGATGATCCGCGTGTTGAGGAATTCCGAAACCATTCACAACTCCAGACTGATCCTGTCGAAGTTCAAAGCGGGCGGATTATCCAAACAGAATATCCGTGAAGGGCTGAAGGAACGTTTCCGCATCATGACACGCAACTACGGTTTTTTTAATACTGCCTTCAACCACCTGGTTCTCGGAACAAAATTATTCTTCTACTTCTTACGCCACGGGCGCATCTGATTTTTTCCGGAACGAGTAAACAAAATACCCGAGAATGATGAGTGTGGCGAGAACAGATCCGGCAGTGGAAATGGATAAGGTCTTGAAATAATATTCCGGCTCAAACTTAAAATCAATTTTATGCTTCCCTTCCGGAACAACCATCCCGCGTAAAACATAATTCGTTCTTACATAGGGAACTTTTGCGCCATCGAGGTAAGCGTTCCATCCGTCAGCATAATAAATTTCTGAAAACACAGCGAGTTGTTTCGCAGTCGTGTTGCTTTCATACGTCAAAGCATTCGGCGCGTAGGATGTAAGACGAATTGACGCCGTTGAGTCAGGAATGAATTTGAAACTGTTCAGGTCGCTGTCGAACCGCTTGTCAACGATGGCTGTTTGTGCAGGATTGAAATTCGTAAGCGAACTCATCTCCGAATCGGCATTCGGAACCCATTTGATTTCCTTTACAAACCATGCATTGCCCATTGCACCGGGATTCTGCTGCGCCATGGGTTCAGGAACATCTTTCGGCCTTACGATGATGTACTTTGCATTGAGCATGTTGAGTACGTTCATGTTGTTTTTGCTCAGCTGGTTTTCAATCAGCTCATGGTAACGTTTCAACTTGGCACCATGATATCCTCCAATTGATTTATGAAAATAAGAAGTCGCTGCATCGGTAAACGGGTTGACAGAAGTATTGTAAACACGGTAACTCAAAGAGGTGTCCTGCAGGATCTGAAGATCCGCATTCGTTGCTTCAAAAGGTTTGTCCGATTTATTTTTTGAAATGAAGTGATCGTTGTTCATGTATTTCTTATCCACCGACCACATGTCAACCAAAACAAAAAACGCAAGAATGTACAAGGCATACTCCGGTTTGATTTTCTTTTTCAGGAAGAACCATAAGGTGAAGAAAGCGATGGAAATATAAATCAGCGACATCAGCGCACTCATCCGCAACAAACTCTCCCTGTCGTCGCGAAGTGCATTGACGAGCCATTCGTATTGCTTGAACTGCGCATCGTTCTTTCCTTCAAAACTTCCGGCAAGACCGGGAACCAGCACCAGCAGGAGACACAAACCTCCTGTTATGTAAAATGCGAATTTTAATTTTTTCTTTATTTCTTCCAGGTTATTTTTCACTTCGAGAATTTGTTTCACGGCTAAAATGGCAAGAACAGGAATGGCGAAGGTGGCGATGGCAAGTATCATCGACACACTTCTGAATTTGTTGTAACCCGGAACATGATAAAAGAAAAATTCGGTGAAGCCCATGAAATTTTTTCCCCATGCCAGCATGATGGACAGCGCCGTTGCAAGCAGCAGCCACCATTTCAAATCACCTTTCACGATGAACAACCCGAGAATGAAAAGAAATACGGTGATGGCTCCGATGTAATCCGGGCCGGCGGCGTAAGCGAGATCACCCCAATACATCGGTGCATTTTTTATGAATGATGCTGCCTGCGCACCTCCCACTCCATTCGCTGTAAGCGCCTGATACGTGGCGGAACTTTTACTCAGTTCGGTGTAAGGACTTCCGCCATAGGCTTCAGGAATGAGAAGGGTAAGTGTTTCACTCACTCCGTAACTCAAACCATCGGTGGCATAATCAAGATCCAATCCCGATGAAGCCTGTTTCGCAGATAATTCAGAAGCACCGCGTGTGGTTTGTTTGCCGTAAATATAAGTCGACCACAGGTTCGTGAAATTGGGAATGACAGCAAGTGTTGCGGCCGCCATTAAAACGAAGCATGCCTTTGCATACTGCGAAATCGTTTTCGTTCGAATGGCATTTACCAGTTCGATCACGAGGAAGATGGCAACAATGTAAACCAGGTAATACGTGATCTGGAAGTGGTTGGAATAAATTTCCATCCACAGTCCTAAAACCGAAAGAACAAAACCGGAAAGTAAATTTCCTTTCAACGTTCGTATGATTCCCGCCAGCACAATCGGCATGCAGCCAATAGCAAGGGTTTTGGTGATGTGGCCGACTTTAATGTAAATGAACGTGTAGGAACAAAACGCATACATCACAGCCCCGACCATGGCGAGCCGGTAATCGACTTTCAGCGTGATGAGCAAAATATAAAACCCGATGAGGTTGAGTAACAACAAATCAATCGGCTCCGGAAAGATGGTACGCATGAACGAAAAAAACTGTGTCATGAAATTTTCTTTGCTGAAGGTGGCGATCTGGAAAGCCGGCATCCCGGCAAACATAGAGCCCGTCCAGAGTGCATCCACGCCGGTTTTCTTATGAAAATCCTCCACCTCTTTCCGCATGCCTTTGGTGTTGGACATGTCGTACATCTCCACTTTTTTTCCGCTCAGCACAGGCGAGAAATACACAAAACTGATGACGATGAACAGCCCGATGGCGATAAAATGAGGCAACGATCTTTTTAACTTTTCCATAATGGTGGCTTTTGTTTAGCGATGCAATCTAAAAATACTTTTTATCATTTCAGAACAGGAGATGATATTATTTGGAAATGAAATACACATCAGGTTCATAAGCGTAATATTCCTGTTCTGTCATCGGAAGCAGTTGTTCCTTCTCCAGCCGGCAAGGCTTGTAACCCAACGATGAGAATAATTCCAGCATGTTTTTTCTTGTATCAGCATTTCCCAACTCCGACTGAACCACCGGCTTGAATTTCGTCAACACATTTTTCATCTGTGAAAAAACAAAATACTCATATCCTTCCACATCGCATTTGATAAAATCGAGGCGGGAAAGTGTAGAGAACAGTTCATCGGGAATTTTCATTTCGACTTCATAGGTATCCTTGTATTTCAAATCAGCCGTTGAAATCAAACGTGTTTGTCCGTGTTTGACAATGCCACCGATTTCAGGAGTTCCCATCGTGACTTTTTTATTTTCTCCTCCTAAGGCATACGGCAGGATTTCCACATTTTTTATTCCGGTCGACTGAAGATTCAGTTTCAATATTTCCACAAACAAAGGAACGGGCTCAACGGAAAGAACCTTTCCCTCTCTTCCGCATAGCCGCGATAAGAACGTACTGTAGTATCCCATGTTCGCACCGATGTCGATGCAGGTGAATCCGGGCTTGATAATTTTTTCAAGATAAAAAAGTTCCGGGTATTTTTTTTTCATAAAGCCGGAAGCCGTCAGCGAAATATATACTTTGCTGATGATGACGTAGTAGCCCTTTAAACCAAATAACTGAAGTAGAATTTTCCGGAAGAGACTCATTTATAAAATGGAAGGATGAATAAAGATTATAGAATAAGGAATAAAAGACGATCGTTTCATTTTGTTGACAGGGAATTTATTTCACTTCTTCGTAGTCGGTGTAATCATCATCGTCGTGTTTGGAAAGTTTTCCCGGTTTGATTTTTTCGATGTACACTTTTCCTTCCTTTTTTCTTTTCCTTTCCTCCTGCTCCCTGCGTTCCTGTTCCTTCTGTTGTTTCTGCATGGCGGCGTAAAAGGATCCGAACATCATTCTCCTCAACACACCGAAGAGGATGAAAGCGATGACAATGATGAGTAAGAATTCCTGCATGCTATTTAATTGAATCGTTTACCTGCTCAAATACAAATTCCTCTCTCCATATATTTTCTGGAAGAATTCGTCTTCGAGATCATCAATGAAATAAATGGCTTCGCCGGTAGATTTCATTTCCGGCCCGAGTTCTTTATTGACATCAAGGAATTTATCAAACGAAAATACGGGAACTTTGATGGCATAGCCGCCTTTCTTCGGGTTGAATTTAAAATCTTTCAGCTTGTTCACGCCCAGCATCACGCGCGTTGCAAAATTCACGTAGGCTTCGTCATACGCCTTGGCAATGAACGGCACCGTGCGGGAAGCACGCGGGTTGGCTTCGATCACATATACTTTTTCATCCTTGATGGCGAACTGGATGTTGATCAGCCCGATCACATTCATCGCCAGGGCAATCTTACGCGTGATGTCTTCCATCTGTTTGATCACACCAGCACTCAGGTCAAACGGCGGAAGTACGGCATTGCTGTCGCCGCTGTGAATGCCTGCCGGTTCGATGTGTTCCATCATACCAATGATGTACACATCTTCTCCGTCGCAAATGGCATCGGCTTCCGCCTCGATGGCTTTTTCAAGAAAATGATCGAGCAATATTTTGTTATCCGGAATGTCGCGAAGAATATTCACGACGTGCGATTCCAGTTCCTGTTCGTTGATGACAATCTTCATACTCTGTCCGCCGAGAACATACGAAGGCCGCACCAGCAAAGGGAATCCAAGTTCCCTCGACAATCCCACCGACTGATCGGCATTTTCAATGACACCGAATTTCGGATAAGGAATTTCAAGATCCCTGAGCAACGTGGAAAAACGCCCGCGGTCTTCAGCGAGGTCAAGGGAATCAAAACTGGTTCCGATGATTTTAATTCCATGCTTGTTCAGTTTCTCCGCCAGCTTCAAAGCCGTTTGTCCGCCGAGCTGAACAATCACGCCCTCCGGTTTTTCATGTTCAATGATTTCGATGAGATGCTCCCAGAACACCGGCTCGAAATAAAGTTTGTCGGCAATATCAAAATCGGTGGAAACGGTTTCGGGATTGCAGTTGATCATGATGGTTTCGTAACCACACTCTTTCGCAGCAAGCACACCGTGTACACAGCAATAATCAAATTCAATTCCCTGGCCGATCCTGTTCGGGCCGCTTCCCAGAATCACCACTTTCTTTTTCGAAGAGGAAACGCTTTCATTCTCCTCGTCGAACGTTGAATAATAATACGGAGTCTTCGCTTCAAATTCCGCCGCACAGGTATCCACGAGTTTATAAACCCGTTTGATGCCCAGTTCTTTCCTCTTCTTATACACCTGGCTTTCGAGACAGCGGAGAAGATGAGCGATCTGCCTGTCGGCATATCCTTTTTTCTTTGCTTCCACAAAAAGTTCCCTCGGAATATCTTCGAGCGTATATTTTTCAATTTCTTTTTCGAGGACAATCAGTTCTTCAATCTGCTGGAGGAACCACGTATCAATCTTCGTCAGTTTTTGTATGGTTGAAAAAGGAATTCCGATTTTGAAAGCATCGTACACATGGAACAACCGGTTCCACCTGGGACGTTCAAGCGAATCAAGGATTTCATCCTGGTCCTGCATCTCGCGGCCGTCGGCGCCGAGGCCGTTGCGTTTGATCTCGAGCGACTGACAAGCTTTCTGAAGAGCTTCCTGGAAACTTCTCCCGATGCCCATGGCTTCTCCGACTGATTTCATCTGCAAACCAAGGTGGCGGTCGCTGCCTTTGAACTTGTCGAAATTCCAGCGCGGAACTTTTACGATGACATAGTCGAGCGTCGGTTCAAAAAATGCCGACGTGGATTTGGTGATCTGGTTCGGCAGTTCATCGAGGTTGTAACCGATGGCAAGCTTGGCAGCGATTTTTGCAATCGGGTAGCCGGTGGCCTTGCTGGCTAATGCCGATGAACGCGATACACGCGGATTGATTTCAATGACGATGATTTCATTTTCATCCTCCGGGTTTACGGCAAACTGGATGTTGCATCCGCCGGCAAAATTCCCGATGCCATTCATGCATTTGATGGCGAGGTCGCGCATCTTCTGGTACGTCACATCACTGAGTGTCATCGCCGGGGCAACCGTGATCGAATCACCGGTATGAATTCCCATCGGGTCAAAATTTTCGATGGAACAGATGATAATGACGTTGCTGTTGCTGTCGCGCAGCAGTTCCAGTTCAAATTCTTTCCATCCGCTGATGCTTTGTTCAATGAGTACTTCATGCACCGGTGAAGCATGCAGGCCGCGGTTCAGGAATAAATCAAACTCTTCCTTCGTATGAACAAATCCTCCTCCTGTTCCGCCCAGCGTAAACGACGGACGAATCACCAGCGGGAAGCCGATCTCCTGTGCGATTTCTTTTCCCTCAAGGTAAGAAGTAGCCGTTCTGCCTTTGCAAACGCCGGCACCAAGTTCCAGCATACGAAGGCGGAATTTTTCCCTGTCTTCGGTGGTGTGAATGGCTTGTATGTCGACACCGATGATCCGCACACCGTACTTGTCCCAGATACCGGCCTTCTGGCAATCGATGCACAGGTTCAAACCGGTTTGTCCGCCCATGGTCGGAAGCACGGCATCAATTTTATGCTTTGTAAGAATTTCGATGATCGATTTTTTCGTCAGCGGCTTCAGGTAGATGTTATCCGCCGTCACTTTATCGGTCATGATCGTAGCCGGGTTGGAATTGATGAGGGTGACTTCAATTCCTTCCTCCTTCAGTGACCGTGAAGCCTGGGAGCCTGCATAATCGAATTCGCAGGCCTGGCCAATGATGATGGGGCCACTGCCGATGATGAGAACAGATTTTATGGAATGATCGCGGGGCATTTTTTGATTGAATATTTATTTATTGAACAATGATTAAGAATGGAATTTCATTCCCGGAGCCGTTTCCATTCAACCCGGAAAGTTCATTTTTCCCGGTCCGCGAAGATAGGATTTTATCAATTTCGTTTGCGGATTGTTGATATTGAAAAGAAAGAAAGAATGGCTGAAATCCGGCCGGCAAAAGGAGGCGTATTGACTGGTGGAACCGGGAAAGATTTCACATGATTACCTTTGTTGCCATGAGTCATTTCATATCGCATAAAGGTTTTCATTGGGAATACGAGACGTATGGTTCCGGCAGCGAAGTTCTCCTGGCATTTCACGGCTTTGGCAATCATGGTTCTGATTTCAAAGTGTTCGAACCATCACTCGGGAAAAAATACACGATCCTTTCATTCAATCTCCCTTATCATGGCAACAGCTTTATGGATGAAACCGTGGCTGACAAATCCATTTCAAAAGAAACACTCAAAGAACTCTTTCAGCATCTTTTTATTCAGCATCACATCACGCGGTTTTCGCTGATGGGATACAGCCTCGGCGGAAAAATTGTTTTGCAGTTGATCCAGTTGTTCCCCGAACAGGTTGATGCCGTTTTTCTTTTTGCTCCTGACGGTATCCGCGGCAACTGGTCGAATGGCTTTGTGATCGGGAACAGGCTGGGGGAAAAAATCTACCAGCGGATCATCGACGATCCGTCAAGGTTCCTGCGGTTTGTGAGGGTGCTGAAAGAAATGAACATGGTCCACGAAAAGCTTTCTGACTTCCTGCATCAGTCGTTGGAGACACGCGAAAAGAGGCAGAAAGTCTGGGACGTGTGGATTTGTTTCCGGCATATTAAACCTGGCATTCAGAAAATCCAGGAGATCATCAACAGGGAAAAAATTTCACTGCATCTTTTTTTCGGGAAGCATGACCTCATCATCCCTCCTTCCATCGGTGAGCAGTTTGTAAAAAATATCGACCAGGAAAAATGTCTTCACATCGTCGATACCGGACATGTAATGATCAGGGAAAAGATGAATGATTATTTAACCAAACTGTTTCCCTGGTAAATTATTTCACGCAGAGATTTCTATGATAAAAAAACAAGAACAATTTTTAAATTGATAGAAATTTCTCCCCTGCGTGAAACAAATTCAGAAAAAATTATTTCACGCGGAGGACGCTGAGAAGCGGAGTCCGCAGAGCAATCATACAAGACCAATTTCTCCCCTGCGAGCCCTGCGTGAAACAATTTCAGAAAAGAAAATTTCACGCGGGGTGCCATGAGAAATTCAAATGGCATGACTTTATATAAGCAAATGCTTCACAACAGTAAACCTCTGTGCATCTCCATGTTCTCCGTGGTGAATTTACCGGAGTTTATGCTAAAACATTTTTACCACGGCATAGAGGGCACAGCGAAACACAGTGATTTCTATGATAGGAAACAAGAACAGTTTCTAAATTGATAGAAATTTCTCCCTTGCGAAATCTCTGCGTGAAATGGTTTCAATGCTGCCTGCCAGGTTTATCTCAGCGAATACTGCAACCCGAAACTCAGCCCGGTCGAATAATACTTCTGCTTCACATCAAAATCTTCTTTGAAAACAGAAGCCAGGTTGGTTCTCACTTGCGGACGCAGCACGAAGTGGATACGATCATTAAACCGGTAATACAGGTCGATGCTGACTCTCCCGTTCACCATGAATTTGTTGAGGGAAGGAATTTCTGCAATGGATTCCACGCCGGTTAAATCCCTCGTCACATAATATCCTTTGCTGCTGATCAGCCAGGCAGGTGAAATACCGATGGTGGCGCCGATGCCGATTTTCGAACCGGTAAAACGATAGCTGATCTCCAGCGGAATCCCGAGGTAACAATACCGGTTCACACGGTTCACGGAAGATATGTTTGAATTGCTTCCCTGCTGAATAACGGTATCGATGTGGGAACTAAACGTACTGTCGAGTACCTGTACCGTATCAACATGCAGGAACTGGTTGCCATAATAATAATTGAAAGAAGAATCGTAGCCCGTCCTGTAATAGGTCTGCCAGTTTCCGTTTTCAACAACATTCTTCTGCATGCTTAGCGGTAGATACTTCAGGTTCTCGCCCCAAACGGAACATTCGAGTCCGGCGCCAAATGAAAAATGATGCGACTCCAACGACAACAACGCTCCCATCGAAGGCATGACGATTCCTTCCTCTTCATTTTTTCTCCGGGTGATATATTCCTTATATGTTTTCGAATCCAACGTCTTCGTTACATAATTGGAGGATGCATAAACCAGCAGGTTGATGCCGCATTTCTGCGAAGGCAATTTTACTTCCTTCCTCGAATCTGAAATGGAAAGATCTTTTGATGCGAACAACACGCCGGAATTTTTAATCGGCATCATTCCCGTTAAAGCAGGAAAAATGTTTTCTGAAATGCCGGCTGATTTTTTTTCATCAACACCTTCCTGTTGAAGACTACCGGAAACAGAAGGCTGAGGCTGAGACTTCGTTTCATGACCAGCGAAACTCTTATCATTCCCGGTTTTTGCTTTCGGTTGGTTATTCAAATCCGGATTTGCATCGTGGATGAGAGGATCGGCCGTCAACATTTCTGGCTGATTATTTTTCTTTTCAATCTTTTTAGGAGCAGAAAGGTTGGCTGTATTATTTTTTGAAACTGAATTTATTTTTTCATCCCTTGAAACAACAGGTGCTGAACTTTTCTCCCGGACATCGGCTTGATGGTTTCGTTGAATTTTATTCTGATCATTTGAAGGAATGGCAGGAGAAGAATTTCCATTGGAAGGATTTGACACAGGCTTCTCTATGGAAACATGCGCAGGATGATTTGCAATTTGTTTATCGCCGGACGAGTTTCCGTTTGATAAACGGCTTACCAGTTCATACGAACCAAAAAGAATCAGCCCGGAAACAAGGATCCACAAAGACCACCGTACGATTCCTTTTTTCATGAAATGCCTGTCGAGCATTTCTTCCGCCTTCTGCCACGATTCTTCCGGCGTGAGGTCGTTGATGTTTTTCTGATCACTCATTGTATAAGGATGTTATGTGTGATTCGTTTTTTATTCCATTCGTTATCGAGGAGTTCCCGGAGTTTGATCTTCGCCCGGTGCAGATGAACTTTGGATGTGCCTGTCGATATCTGCAGCATCTTTGAAATCTCTTCGTGCCTGTAACCATCTACCACGAAGAGATTGAATACGGCCCGGTTCATTTCAGGCAATTGATTGATGGCAGCGAGGATCTCTTCCATCTTTTCAGAATCCATCGAAGGATTGAATACAGGATGAATTTCTTCGAAGTCATGTATTTCCCGGTACTCAAAATTCTCCCTGTGCTTTTTATTTTTCCGGAACTCATCCACGATGTGGTTGATGGTGATTCTTCTCACCCAGAGTTCGAAAGGAATCCGTTCACTTTTCCGGATGTAGTTCGACATATTCCTGATGACTTTCATGAACACATGGTTCAGCGACGATTCCATGTCTTCCCTGTTGATGTAATACCTCCGGCAAATAGAAAGGATGAAAGAAAAGCACACCCGGTATAATTCGTAATGTGCTTTCCTGTCGTCCCTGCTGCAACGTTCCAGGAGATCAGGTGAAGGTGTCATCATGAAAAAAAATAAAGAGGATGGGAGCAAGAACTCCCATCCCGGTCTGACGATTTGCGATTTTACTCTTTGATTATTTTCTGGTAACTCTTGAAGCCGTCTGTATTTTGTATTTCGAGAATATAGGCTCCGGAATTCCATCCGGAAGTATTCAGCGCATTTTCATTCTTTAAGAAAATTCCTTTGTCAACTTCCGAACCGTCGATGGCAAACACTTTATACGCCACCTTATTTTTCATTTCACCATCCAGGTTAACACGAAGAACGGATGAAACCGGGTTCGGGTACACAGAGAAATGAGTCGGGGAAGACAATTCCTGCACACCCGTGAGTTGCGCCGGTGAAACCACGTTAATCGTGAAACCACTTTGTCCTTTGAAGATATTTCCGAGCGAATCAACTGACAACGTATCGCAGTAGGTGTCGTTGCAACCTGTGCTGTTGCTCACGGTGAGGCAAACGGCATACGATCCGTTGACAGCATAGTAATGCGATGGATAAGGAAGGGTTGAGGAAGATCCGTCACCGAAGTCCCAGTTGAAACTAAGGTTCGATCCGCTGGAGAGATTCACCACCACAAACTGGAACGGCGCCAGTTGAACGGTTACAAACCATGCCCTGCATAAAGGATTGGTCGCGATCGAGTCAACGGTAATCATGTCGCAATACTGGCTGGTGCATCCGTTGCCGGTAACGATGTCAAGGCAGACATTGTAGGTTCCTGGAATCGCATAGGTATGGTTCGGGAATCTTGTGGTCGAATTCGATCCGTCACCAAAATCCCAGTTGTAAGTCGTAAGTGCAGGACTCGAATTGGACAACTCGATGAAATAAGCGGTGAGCCCGACATTCACGCCAATGAAATAAGACTGGCATCCCGGAATACTTCCTTGTATGGTAACCTGAACACAGGACGTGCAAACCGGAACTCCAAGTGAATCACGCACTGTGATGCAAACAGTATATTGTCCGGTAAGTGAATAGGTATGTGTGATGGATGCGCTGGAAGGAGGAATTGAAACTGTTCCGTCGCCGAAGTCCCAGGAAACAGTTGAACCGAATCCGGAAAGTGTGGCCAGGAAATGAACCTGGTACGTATTCACCGAATCAATGAAATAACTGATGGAACAATTGCCGGATGGGTTTCCTAAATACACATAGTCGCAATAGGTACAAACCGCGCCGCCATATTGTGAAGAGATGCAAACATAGTACGGGCCTGTTCCATTGTAAGTATGGTGAACGGATGTACCTGTACCCGGTGTTGTGTTGTCACCGAAATTCCAGGTAACCACGGCTCCGGCATTCACGTTGGCAGTGAAATAAACCAATGAAGAATTGGTGGAATCAGGATGATAGGTGAAACTGCAACCTCCGCCGGAAGGAGTTCCTGACGTAACATGGTGGCAATACGTACATACGGTGGTTCCGAAGGCATCGCGTTCCGTCATGCATACATTGTAGGTTCCTGCAACGGCATAGCTGTACGTAAAAGGACTTCCGGTGCCGGTATTACCATCACCCAAATCCCAATGAATCAACGTACCGGAAGAAGAAGGCTGGGCATAAAAAACCACCACGTTATTCACCGTATCAACGGCGGCTGAAAAACTGCATGAAGCCGGATTTACATTCACGGTCATGCACCAACTGCAAATGGATAAACCGGTAGAATCAACCTCATGCATGCAAACAAGGTACGATCCGCTTGATGCGTAGGTATGGGAAACATTCGAACCTGTAGCCGTTGTTGAATCGCCAAAACTCCAGATGGCATTGTTTCCTGCAGTAATATTCGCGGCAAAATCGTAGGTATTCAGGCTCACCGGGTTTTGAGTGGCTGTGAAAGAACAGTTTCCGCCGCTGAAAGGAATTTGAATGGTATCACAGGCAGAACAGACAACTACCTGGCTTGAATCATAAATGGAACAGCAAACAACAAACGATCCTGTTGCATTGTAAGTATGAACAGGACTTGAGGCGCTGGAAGAAGATCCGTCACCGAAACTCCAGAGAAAATAAAAACCCGGAGGCGGAAAATTAATGTTGGATGTGAAAGCGATGACATGATTGCTCCCGGCAGAATGATATGTGAAATTGCAATTCTGAGAAAACGAGGAGGCGGTGATGAATACCAGGCTAAAGAAGAGTAAGAGTTTACGTTTCATGGAATATGGTTTAATGGTTTATACTCAACAACACGAAGGATAAACCCGAAAGGTTTACACGATTGATTTTTTTTTCTGGAATGAATTGAAACAGGTGATAAAGATAAGAAAAAGAGGCAAACTCAGAATATAATAAACTGATCGTTGTCAGCCTGTTAAATCAGTTTCCAAACCAATCAGTTGAAGAAAAGCAGCCAATGAATTTTAAGACTGTGCCTCCTTTTGAAATACCGTATTAATCTTCTACGGATTCTGTCACCATTCGTAAATTCGTACTGATTCGTATTCGTAGTTCGTATTCGTTGATAAATTTCTCTTGTTTGGTATCCTATTCTTTTTTACATTTGATACAGGTAATTGCCTCCGTGAAGGACAGAAGCCAAACGTGAAGAAAGTTCTGTAGCCCGACCTCATCAATTACCATCCTTCAGAAAAAACCTCAACCACGGTCCAGGGCCTATCCGGTTAAGGTTTTTTCATTTTCAGCCCGGGGTCAAAAAAAAATGCTGCAAGGATTTCCGTGCAGCATTTCAAAAAAAAGATTTCGGTGATTATTTGTTTTTCTTTTCGTCAGAAACAGTGAGTTTCTTTCTTCCACGGGCCCTGCGGGCAGCTAATACCCGGCGGCCATTGGCAGATGCCATACGCTCACGGAACCCATGTTTGTTTTTTCTTTTTTTGTTGGATGGTTGATAAGTACGTTTCATCGGAATTCGTTAATGTTAATGGTTTACTTCCTCATCGGACAAGTAGTTCTTCCTTTTCAATCAGAATCCAATGAAATCAATGGACCGCTGAACCCGGAAGCCAACTCACTTTCCAAAAGGGTCGGCAAAGGTAAAAATGTTTTTCAAAATGACAAATATCAGTACAAATCGCCTTAACTTTTTATTCTTTTGCGAGGGAATTACAGGAATCAGTCACGCGACGACAGGCCGGCCGGAAATACCTCTTTTTTTTCTCCTCAGAATAAAAAATGGACGTTGAAAACCGGGCTTCACATCGCGTAAATCCGAGTAATCATTTTACTAATTTTAACCACCTAAAAAATAACGGCTATGGAATTCAAAAAACTTTTTATACCCGGACCAACGATGGTTCACCCGGATGTGCTGGCGAAAATGTCAACGCCGATGATCGGCCACCGAAGCAAAGATGCTTCTGAATTACAACACAGGATCTCCGACAAACTGCGTGATCTGATGTACACCACCGGAAAAATTGTGCTCAGCACTTCCTCCGGAACCGGAGTGATGGAAGGAGCCATCCGCAACGCAACGGCTAAACGCGCCATCGTTTTTTCCATCGGCGCTTTCGGCGACCGCTGGCACGACCTCGCCAAGTTCAACGGAATCGAATCGGATATTCACCGCGAAGAAGATGGTCAGCCGACCATGCCCGAAACCGTTGACAAATACCTGAAGACAGGAAAATACGATGTGGTGACGATCACACACAATGAAACTTCCGTCGGAATCATGAATCCAATTGACGGCATTGCCGACGTGATCCGGAAATATCCTGATGTCGTCTTTTTGGCTGACTGTGTGAGTTCGCTCGCAGGAACCAAAATTGAAGTGGATCGGTTGGGAATTGACATCTGCATTACCTCTTCCCAAAAAGCGCTGGCACTTCCACCTGGACTGGCCATTGCTTCCATCTCCAAAAAAGCGGAAGAACGTTTTGAGAAAGTCGGCAACAGAGGTTATTATCTCGATCTGAAAAACCTCGTCAAGTACGTTGACAAAAAAGATTACCAGTACTCCTCTACTCCTTCTCTCTCTCACATGTACGCGCTCGATTTCCAGCTCGACAGGATTGTAAAGGAAGGATTTGAAAACCGATTCTTACGCCACCTCGAAATGGCTGAGTTCATGATTGAATGGGCGAACAAACACTTCCGTGTTTTTTGCCGCCCGGGATTTGAATCCATGACGGTGACCTGTATCGACAACACGCGCAACATCAACGTCGGCGACCTGAACAAAGAACTGGCGAAACGAGGCATGCAGATTTCAAACGGTTATGGCAACCTGAAAGATAAAACTTTCCGCATCGCACACATGGGAGAACTGATGATGGCTGATATGGTGGAAGTCACATCTGCCATTGAAGAGATTCTGAATTTAAAAGAAGTTCACGCTTAATAATCATGTTCCGGGTTTGATGTTGCAGGGATGCAGCTTTAAACTTTGACTCAAAACTTTAAACTTATTCTTATGATTAAGATACTCGCCAACGACGGCATTGATACGGCAGGAAAAAAAATTCTGGTGGATGCCGGTTTCGAAGTGATCACCGAAAAAGTTCCGCAGGAAAAACTCGCTTCCTCCCTGAAAGACTTTGATGCGCTCTTTGTACGCAGCGCCACCAAGGTGACGCAGGAAATCATCGAAGCCAGCAACGGGCTTCGGCTTATCGGGAGAGCCGGTGTGGGCCTCGACAACATCGACATTGAATTCGCGAAGCACAAAGGCATCAAGATCATCAATACACCGGAAGCCAGTTCGCAGTCGGTGGCGGAACTTGTGTTTGCCCATCTCTTTACGATGGCGCGCATGCTGCATGATTCCAACCGCAACATGCCAACCTGCGATACAAAAGAAAAGTTTGATGCACTAAAGAAAAAATATTCTGCCGGGATTGAACTCCGCGGAAAAA
>JAPLDA010000085.1 GCA_026391945.1 Bacteroidota bacterium
ACTTAAAAAAGAGGAAATTAAATCACTGGTGAATTTTCTTCAGTATAATCAAAATCAGGGTAAGGAGACCCGGTTGAAGAGTGTGCAACTCGTTGAATCATTGCTCTCGAAGAAAAATTTGACTTCAAATGAGTTGCAACTTACACTGTATGGAAAGTCAAATGAAGCAGCTTTTAACAAACTTGTACTTCGGTTGAAAGATAAAATATATGAAATTTTACTTTTTGACGACAACTTAGAGAAAACAATAAATTCTAAAAGAAACAAGGTAATTTTTGACATCCGGAAAAAACTGATTCAAAGCGAGATCATGTTTTCAAGAGGAATCAATTTTGAACTGGATAGTTTTCAGAATAAAATAATTCAAAAAGCAAAAGAATATGAAGTTTACGACAGTTTGCTGGAAGCATTACTTGCAAAGCAACGATATTTAGGTTTCAGGTTTGGTTCAAATAAATACGAGGAAATAAAAAAGGAAATTGAATTGTACGAATATAACCGAATTGCTTTGGGGCGCTCGAGAGAACTTTATAACAGCTTAACTACGAAAATTAGTTTTTCGAATTCACCTGATGATTATTACGAAGAATTGAGCAAAGCAATTGACATTCTGCAAAGTGATTTTATTAAAACAAAGTCGGCTAACATAGGTTATTATTTTTATTTTTTACAGACCGAAAAATTTCAAATTCATTATGATTTGTTAGGGGCGAAAAAATCTTTAATGGATTTACTTCAGTTGATTGAAAATAACCCATCAATTTATACAGAAAATAGGAAAGGTTCAACTTTAATGAATGTTGCAGTTAACGAAATATTAATATTTGATTTTGATACGGCATTGATTTATGTTAATAGATCTTCCAAATATTTTAGTGGAGTAGATGTCAACATGCAGATATTGCGAGAAATTGAATTTTACTCTTTATTTTATTCCAACAAGTTAAATGAGGCCGGACGATTAATTGATGAACTTTATAATTCTTCACGGTTGACTGGCACCCCATTCATTTACAATAAAAGAACTTATTTGTACGCATGTTTAATGACAATAAATGGAAAAAATCATGAGTCAAATGCATTGCTGAAAGAAGTTTCCGAAATTGAACGTGACAAAGAAGGTTGGAACATTGGAAAGAGAATTCTGACTATTATTAACAGGATAGAACTGAAGGAATTTGAATCAGCGGATTTGCAGGTGCAGAATCTGCAGAAACACATAAAGCGAACATTAAAAATAAAACATGTTCAGAAAAGAAATATTTTGATCCTTCGGATATTGCTTAAGCTTATCAATGAACAGTATGATTTCAAAAAAGTATATCTAAGCCGGAACCGGTATTTTGGCTTGCTTGAATCGAATGAGGATGAATATCGCTGGAAAATCAAAAGCCCGGAACTGATTATCTTTCATGCCTGGTTCAAATGCAAGGCCGAAAACAAGGCTTACGATCCTCATGTAGCTT
Organism: Bacteroidota bacterium; assembly: GCA_026391945.1. Classification (GTDB taxonomy): domain Bacteria; phylum Bacteroidota; class Bacteroidia; order AKYH767-A; family 2013-40CM-41-45; genus JAPLDA01. The sequence goes on from JAPLDA010000085.1 coordinate 1,467, forward strand.
TGCAATATGAAAAAGAAAAATTCCTGAAGCATTTCAGCAACTAGGTTCAGAAGATTGTTTTTTCTGATACGGTGTTTGATTCATAACAGGGATGTTGTTTTTGAGAAGGAGAAAATTCGCATTTAAAAACCCGCATATATGCGGTTGTGAAGCGTAGCTGCCTGGCATATTTTTGTTCCGGAAATAAAATATATTTCTGTCAGTAAAATACAATTGTTCCGTGATTAAAATACAATAAGGATTAATGCTAATGCCAATCCGCATTCACAGCCGCAGGACTTTTTGAGTCTTTTCTAACCTGAACCATCGCAGTTTTTCCTGCGGTTGTGAATGATCTGGAAGTAAATTGGTTCAATAAAACTTTCATGATGAAGCAGCTTTAAGAAACGAACTGTAATCAAATTGAACTGATTCCGATTTTTTAAAAACGAGCATTCGGTCAGCTCACTTAATTTTTGAGGCAAATAGGGAAAAAGTCTTTGTGATTTCCTGACTCTCTGCGGCTTGAAGAGGTATATAATTTTGTTTTGTGTGGGAGGGATATCGGGCCAGGAAAATATCAAATAGTCGGTATCCGGAAAATATTGAATTGGTTCCTCTATTTTAAAAGAACGGTAACGTCCTTATTAGGATCATGACTTCTCTTTTCTCTGGACCCTTTTTTCGACCAGTTCAAAAAAATCTTTAGGACTGATTTCATGAATTTCACAAATCCGGTAGATGTTTTTGACCGTCATGTTTTGCCCGTTTTCCCATCGCCAGTAATTCGTTCTGTTCAGGTCAAAATCATAACTGAAGGTTTCTGCTGATGAATAGCCTTTTTTTAACCGCAGGGTGCGAAGGATAATTCCGATCTCCTTTAATTGTTCAGCTTGAAAAGCAAATTCCTGTATTTTCATTTGATTCAAAAAATTAAGGTGTTTTGTTTAAAAGACGGAATAAAATTATGCTCACGGGTTGGGTGTTAAAAGAGAAAACAGAAAATGTTTAGACATTAAAAAATCAGCTGCAAGTGTTCTGCAAATCGATAATTCACTTATTTTTGATTCATAACTGGTAGTAAACTAGCAATTATTTAAGAACTTAATTAGACATTAATAATTGAATATCCTATGAATAGTCTGCAGGTTTTAAAAAACACTTTGAAGAAGTTAAATAAAAGGGAAGTTACCTCTTTGATTGCTTTGCTGAATGCTTACAGGAAAGATGCTAAGGAGCAAAGTATTCAGCTTGTGGAACTTTTGCTACGGAAAAAAAATTATTCTTCCAATCAACTCCAGTTGATTCTTTATGGAAAGGCAAATTATCACGCGTTTAATAAATTAATTATTCGCTTAAAGGAAAGGCTGCATGAGATACTTATTATAGACAGTAATTTGCTCAGGTCTGATCAATATGGACTAAGAAATAGAACCGTATTTGAGATTAAAAAAAAGATTTTACAATGTGAAGTTTTGAGAGCAAGAGGCATGAAAGACGAGATCGAATTCATTCTCAATAAGATCATCAATTTATCAAAAGAATTTGAATTATATGAGTATGTAGTGGCTTGTTTGAAAATTAAACAAAGAGTTAATGGATTTAGATTTGGATCTCCCGGATTTTTAAGCGTCAAGAATGAAATTGATAAATACTCGGAATATTACGAGATAATTATAAGAGCCAGAGAGCAGTATGGGCAGATTACCTCAAAAATAAATTTCTCAGGAAATGATATTTATAATACAGAATTGGAAATTATTCTTGAAAAATTAAATAATGATTTTATTAAAACGAATTCAGCGACAATCAAATTTTATTATCTATTTCTCAAAACTCAATATTTTCAAAGTTTATATAGATTCAAGGACGCAAGACAAATACTGGAAATGAATTTTAATATGGTGAGAAATAATCAAGCCGTATTTACTTTTCAGAGACTTGGCGTTCTAAGTATGAATATTTCGATAAATGAAATTTTGCTGTTTAATTTTGAAATAGCTTTGAAAAGGGCTGATGAAGTTTTTATTTTATTGGGATCCGATTTTCAGAATATTCAATTGGGGTACGAAGTGAAATATTATGCCTATTTTTATCTCAATAAATTAGACGATGCTGAGAAATTGATTAAAGAACTTTATCATGCTTCCAGGTCGTCAAACACTCCATTTTTTTATAGCAAACGAGCGTTTCTTTTTGCATGCTGTAAAACAATTAGTGGGAAATATGAGGAATCATTGGAATTGCTGAAAGAGGCCAAGGAAATTGAAAAAGATAAAACAGGATGGTATGTCGGGGTGCGATTGCTTCACGTAATTAATCTTGTAGAGTTGGAAAAATACGATGCTGCCGACCGCCAGATTGAGAAGATGGAAAGACAATTAGCCATCAATGAGATAAGTGAAGTAATTAGAAAAAGGGATCATGTCATTCTTAAAATTCTTTTAGAGTTGATGAAGTTTGGTTATGATTTTAAGAAGGTTTTGAATAAGAAACAGCTATCCTTTAACTTACTCGAGTCAAATGATCTGGATTTAGTATGGAATGTGTATGGCTATGAACTTATCCTATTCCCCGAATGGTTCAGGTGCAAGGCAGAGAGTCGTCCTTACGACCATGCTACCGCAGTTCAGAATGAAAAATGGAAATTTATTTCAAGGCAAAAGTTGATAGAGAAATAATTAATGGGAGTGTAAATAAAACTGTGCTATTTGATTTTTTACATTTTACATATTAAATGAAACGGAGTTGAGCACTGCTGGAGAGCAACTCAACAATGAAGAGTTTAACCCGATTGCATCAACACTTACACTTACAATTTTTGTAATTTAAATGATGTGATAAAGTTAATCGAAGAGCTTTATTATACTTCTCGTCTTTCGAAAACTCCTTTTGCTTACAGCCGGCGTGCGTTTTTCTTTGCATGTACTAAGACCTTAGGAGGGAAGTACGAGGAATCATTGGAGTTGCTGAAGGAGGCCAGGGAAATTGAAAAAGATATAACAGGATGGTATGTCGGAGTACGATTGCTTCACGTAATTAATTTTATAGAGTTAGGAAAATACGAAGCAGCCGACCGCCAGATTGAGAAGATGGGAAGACAATTATCCCATAAGGATGCTGATAATATTTTCCGGGAAAGAGATTTAACTATTTTGAAGATACTCTTGAAATTGATGAAACATGGTTATAATTTTAAGAAAGTGCTGACTGAAAATATGCCATATTTTGATCTCCTGGAATCCAGTGACCTTGATGTGATTTGGAATATTAATGGCTATGAACTCATTATATTCCACGAATGGTTTCGCAGCAAAGCGATGAGCAGGCCTTATGATCACTTTGCTGCTGTTGAGGCTGAGAAAAAAAGATTCCTTGCCAGACAAAAAATGATGAAAAAATAATCAGATGAACAAGCGTCTTTATTTCATTGCCCTGCTACCACCTCCTGAACTTTCAAAAAAAATTACCGGTATAAAGAGAGAGTTTGCATCAAAGTATCATTGCCAGCATGCGTTAAAAATTCTGCCGCACATTACCCTGCAGGCTCCGTTTATGCGGCAGGAAGAATCGGAAGTCGAACTGTTTCTTAGCCTTCAGCAGTTTTTCAGAACTACCCATCCATTCGAAATCAGTCTAAAGAATTATGGTTGTTTCAATAAAAAAAGCAATAGAGTTCTTTTTATTAATGTTCAGGAGAATAGCTTGTTGAAGGCAATGCAAAACTCACTCATCACCCATCTTAAAAATGAATTAAAATTTTCTGAAAGGGAAATTACCAGTCACTTTCATCCTCATGTCACCATAGCTTTCAGGGATTTATTAAATGAAGAATTTGAAAAAGCCTGGCCGGTTTACAGGGAAAAATTTTTGGAAGATAATTTCGAAGTTCTTTCTGCGTTTTTGCTGAGACACAATTTCTTTCAATGGGAGGTTATCGGTGAATTCCCTTTCTGAAAATAAGTGTTATTGATGCATAAAAAAGATCCGCTTCGAAAGAAGCAGATCTTTTCTTACCGTGCAAAAGCATGAATTCGACTTATCGTCTCGACCTGTTTTCCAGATTCCTGTTTTCAGAATTCCTGATATCTTTATTAGGGACTGAAGAACGTACAGGTTTTATTTCTTCTCTTTGAATAGGGCCAGGTGACTGTGCATTGTTGGTTGTGTGATTAGCAGCTTGCCTGCCCGGAGCCTGAAATTCATTCCTGGTATGTTCAACTTGAGTATTCCGTACAACATTCGGTTGATAACCTGAATGAACCGGTCTTCCTGTTTCACGAACAACATGTGGCTGCTGGTTTTGATTCATGTTAGTATTATCCCGAATAACTGCAGGGTTATTATTTGTAACCCCATGCTCAGGTCGTGAAGTTTTAATCGGGTTATTCGAATTGGTGTTTGTACGTGGATTAACAACAGGTGAATTTGGCTGTCCGGAATTTGTGTTGACGTTTGCTCTCGGATTATTCTTTACATCGTATTTCACAACAACTTCTTTATTCGAATGCCTGTCAATGAACAATGGCCTGTTTTGATTTTCATCATATGCGCGAAGGACAGTGTTTGAGCCAAGCGCATGACGGGGAGTGTACATGGTGTTGTAATATCCTCGTGGATACTCATGTTCAAAATGTTCATGATTCATCCACGGATTGCACACCGCGCGATTCATGATGACGATGTAGGATGTATAAGGATTAAAACCAACGAAAACGGGGATAGTAGGAACACTAATCACATGGACCCAACTGAATCCATCGAAGTACCAATAATTCTGGGCGAATACATCATAGTAAATTGAATAGTCTGGGAAATAATAGTAATGTACTTCATTGACATAGGTGTAAGGTGGAGCCCAAACAGGAACTATTACTACAGGTTGAACCGGCGGACCCGGAATAGTTGAAGCATAAATGGGTTCTTCAGCCGGGCGAGTCGTATAAACGACCGGTTTAGGTTGGGAAGTCGCAACCAGCACAGGGCTACAACTGTTAAAAGCACTTGCAAGAAGAGTAATTGTAATTCCTGCAATCATTCTCTTTAAGGTAGTTTTCATAATTTTTTGGTTTGATTCGTGGGCCAAACCAACTTCTGTGCCAAGGGGGCATTACCACTTTAAAGAGGAAGTAAACAGGAATGATTCAGCCAAACAAGACATTGAAGTTGCTGCTACCGGTTTCGAAAGAAAATGTCTGGTTAAAAAATCACCTTGTAATAATAATAGTCTTGACAATTCTCTTATCATCCGCTGTTAATTCAATAAAATAAATTCCCTGCGGAAACTCATTTAAGAATATGGTTGCATCACTGGGAAAGCGATACTCGCCGATTAAACAACTTCCTGTAATACTGAACAATCGTATAGCCTTTTCTTTTCCCGGGTAAAAATCAGACCGGATGTGAATACGATCTGAACATGGATTCGGAAAAACATCCAGTTCCAATGAATTGTTTGACGAATCATTGATTCCGGTTGGGTTGGTTACAAATATTCGTCCTTTCATTCCACTGGCGAAGTGAATTCCACAGACATAATAATAGGTTTTTACCTGGTTCAAAATAATCATTCCTCCACCATTAGGCGTTTGAAAGCCACCGTTTGAAGTGTTGCCATTAATATTCCACGTTGCCTGGCTTACTTCGATGGCAGAATGAAATGACGAAAGAGTAAACGCAACAGTATCGCCTAAATGGGCAGAAACACTATCTGGCGAAAATGTAAACCCTGAGTTAATGATGTTGTGAATGGTTGCAAAACCTGTGATTCCTTTCAAATTAAATAAAAGGAAAAACAGGATGATAAGTAAATTTTTTTTCATGGCATTTTTGATTTAAAATTGTTGAATAAAATTAATCTTTAAGTTTGGTATTGACCATAGACAAATCATGAAATCATCAAGATAAACTTGCATTTTAGAGATGAATTAAAGGACGTATGAATGAAAACAGCCGCTAATCAGACCATCACCCTTGTATTATTTATTTTTTTAATAGTGCAATTTTCTGCAGCACAGAAAATTGCAGGTACATGGCAGGGCCGGTTATATATTTTAGGAAAAGACACCAGGATTGTTTTTCATTTCACTCCCGACTCCATTGGAAAACTCAAAGGTACAATGGATGTTCCGAAGGAAATGACCTTAGGAATAGTTGTGGATGAAATAGAACTGATCGGGGATAGCCTCAGTTTCTACATTCCTGAATTGTCGGCAGAGTTTACCGGTGTAATGAAAAAAGACAGTGATCTGATCCCTGGTTACTTCAGGCAAAACGGCGTTAAATTTTCACTGAGTCTTTTTAAAGGTGAGGAAGAAGATTTATTGTACCATCGTCCTCAAAAACCCGCTAAACCTTATCCTTACCAAGAAGAAGAAGTGAGTATCCTGAATTTAAAGGGCAGCGATACGCTTGCCGGCACTCTTACCAAACCAAACATAAACGGAAAACATCCTGCCATCATTATGATCACAGGAAGCGGACCTGAAGACAGGGATGAAACCGTTTTCGGACACAAACCATTTCTGATTATTGCTGATTACCTCACCCGGATGGGGTTTGCAGTTCTTCGTTGCGATGACCGGGGGACTTCGAAATCAACCGGCAATTTCAGATCGGCAACATCATCAGATTTTGCAGATGATGTGGAAGCTCAATTGAATTACCTGCTTAAACGTCCTGACATTGACATTCATAAAATCGGATTAATCGGCCATAGCGAAGGCGGAATTATTGCCCCAATGGTTGCTGCCAGGAGAAATGAGGTTGCGTTCATCGTGATGTTGGCCGGACCATCTATTAACATGTTTGATTTACTGCTTGTCCAGGATTCCATGGTTTCTGCGACAAATGGGATGTCTTCAACCCAAATCGCCGGGTTCGTTAATAAGAATAAGAAATTGTTTGAGTTTGTTCAGTCAGCAAAAGATTCGGCCACCGCGGCTGATAGTATCGATCATTACCTCTCAGGGAAAGGTATGGATAATGAAGTTCTCTTATCCATCAGGCAACTGTGTTCTCCATGGATGCGCTGGTTTATTGGTTTTGATCCGGCAGTTAATCTCCGCAAACTGAATTGTGCAGTACTGGCATTGAATGGCGAAAAGGATATCCAGGTTCCTGCAAGCCTCAATATTGCTGTCATTGAAAAAATACTGAAAGAGTCAGACAATAAAAATTATAAGACTTTGATCATCCCGGGATTGAATCATCTCTTTCAACCTTGTAACAGTTGTTCGATTTCCGAATATGCGAATATCAACCTCACCATTGATCCATCTGTATTAAAAACAATCGGTGAATGGTTGGAAGATAATGTTTCATCAAATAAGTGAATAACAATTTCACCTGTTGATGAAACAGGTTTGTAGTATAAATTATTTCATCAGAATTAACAGTATCTTTTGTTTACTTTTTATAGCTTTGACGCTCTTAAAATTAAACCTATGAAAATTACTATTGGCACGGCATTGTTGATCTCAACACTGTTTATTTCCTGCAACACATCATCAAACAAGGATAGCAACCCTTCCCGAGATGTACTCATTGAAAATATGGATACAACAGTGAATCCTGCTGTTGATTTCTTCTCTTATGCAAACGGTGGCTGGATAAAGAAAAATCCGATTCCTGAAAGTGAACGCAGGTGGGGGATTGCCAACCTTGTTCAGAATGAAACATACGATCGTATGAAAAAACTGAGCGAAGCAGCAGCTGCAAACACCAAAGCGGCAGCAGGAACCAACGAGCAAAAAATCGGTGACTTTTACGCTTCAGGACTGGATTCTACAAACATCGAAAGCAAAGGCATCACGCCACTGAAATCAGAATTTGATGCGATCAATTCCATAAAAGACGTACAAAGTGTGATGGATGTGATTGCTCATTTGCAGATGATTGGTTGCAGCCCTTTGATTGGTCCGGGTATCAGCCAGGATGAGAAAAACAGTGATGTGATGGCGTTGCATTTTTACCAGGGCGGAATTGGTCTTCCTAACAGAGATTACTATTTCAATTCAGACACACGAACAAAAAATATCAGAGAAGAATATGTGAAGCATATTGTAAACATGTTCCAGTTGCTCGGCGATGATGTTGCGAAAGCGAAAAGGAACAGCACCGTTATTATGAAATTAGAAACGAACCTCGCGAAAGCTTCGCGTAAACTGGAAGACCTCCGGGATCCATACATGAATTATAACAAAATGAGTGTTGGCGAATTTGGAAAATTAACTCCTTCCATTCACTGGGTTGATTTGCTCAGCAAGATGAATATCCGGAACATCGACAGTGTGATCATCGGACAACCGGAATTCTATAAAGAAGTTGAGAACAGCCTGAAGACTGTTAGCATCGAAGACTGGAAAATTTATTTACGCTGGAACCTCATCAATGCTTTCGCAGGAGAGTTGAACAATGCCATCGACAAAGAACATTTTCATTTTTTCGGCACCGTGATGAGTGGCGTGAAAGAACAACGGTTGCGCTGGAAACGCGTACTCGACAATGAAGAAGGTTACCTTGGAGATGCCCTCGGGCAATTGTATGTAGAGAAATATTATTCTCCCGTTACCAGGAAACGTTACCAGGAATTAACCGATAATACTTTGGAAGCGTTTAAAGAGCGAATTCAAAAACTGGAATGGATGAGCCCTCAGACAAAAGAGAAAGCTATTGCCAAACTGGCCTCAGTCCGAAAGAAAGTCGGTTGTCCGGATAAATGGAGGGATTATTCTTCCATGAAAATCACCAGGAGTTCTTATGTTGAAAATGCTATCCAGGGAAATCTCTGGCAGTACAATTATTATGTGAATAAACTTGGCAAGCCGGTTGACCGGGAAGAATGGGACATGACGCCACAGACCTACAACGCGTATTACAATCCATCCAATAACGAAATTGTATTACCGGCTGCACAATTCATCGTTCCGGGTTTTCCGGATTCTTTACTGGATGATGCAATTCTTTATGGCTATGATGCAGCAAGCACTATCGGTCATGAAATTACTCATGGCTTTGATGATGAGGGAAGACAATTTGATTCCAAAGGTAATTTGTCGCCATGGTGGACATCAGAGGATTCAGCGCAGTTTGTGAAGAGAGCTCAGTTCATGGTGGAGCAATTCAATCATTATGTGGTACTTGATAGTATGCATCTGAATGGTAAAGCTACGTTAGGAGAAAACATCGCTGATTTTGGTGGAGTTGTAATCGGGCTTGATGCATTCAAAAAAACAAAACAGTTTAAAGAAGGAAATAAAATCAACGGACTGTCACCGGTTCAACGCTTTTTCCTGGGGTATGCATTAGGCTGGCTTGGTGATGTGCGTGATGCTTCTTTGGCTCAGCAAGTGATGACGAACGTCCACGCTCCCGGAAAATTCCGTGTGCTTGGACCCATGGCTAATATCCCGGAATTTTATGAAGTATTTCATGTGAAGCCTGGAGATCCGATGTACAGGCCCGACAGCATTCGTGTGAAAATCTGGTAAGATGTTTAACAACTTCAGAATGAAAATCCCGTGCTGTTTTTGTACGGGATTTTTTTTGATCGATTAAATGAATACATGCCGGGCCGGGTAAAATATCAGATCTATCTTTTATCTTTGTGAAATGAGAAGAACAATCGTTGTCATCATCTTTTGTATATTTAGTGTCATCACTTTTGCACAAACCTTCCAGGTATTCAAAGGGGATACCATTAACCGGAGAGACAAAAATGGTTTGCAACAGGGAATATGGAGGAAGTATTTTCCGAATGATTCACTTTTTTCCGAATGTATATTTAAAAATGGAAAACATTCCGGAGCATTTAAGACCTACTACAAAAGCGGGAAACTTCAGTCCATTCTTCAATACCATGGATCGAATGAAACCAGTCATGCATTGGTTTATTTTGAGAACGGGAAGATGAAGGCAAAGGGTAAATATGTTGACAAAAACAAAGACAGTGTTTGGACTTATTTTGATGAAAAAGAAAGGATCACTTCAACAGAATTTTATTCGAAGGGGAAAAAGGAAGGAACCTGGAAAGTGTTTTATTCAAATGGAAATGTATCTAGAGAAATATCGTACAGGAATGATCTAAAAAATGGTATCTACCGAGAGTATTTTGAAGACGGGAAAAAGAAAGCAGAGGCATTTTTGAAGAATGGAGATTACGATGGTCCGGCTCTCGTGTATCATCCGAATGGTAATATTTGGATGAAAGGCAACTATAAAAATGGCATCCATGAAGGCACCTGGAATATTTTTAAAGAGAATGGGGAAAAGGATCACGATGAAATTTACAAAGGTGGTAACCTGACGAATCCTGTTCCTGAAAAGGAGGAAAGACTTCCTGAACCCCAGCAGAAATAGTATCTTTGCCGCATGATTCAAGGGTTCATTCCGAACGAATGTCAATCTTTGAAGTCCCCCGATAACCCAATCCTGACTTCTTTTATTCAGAAATAGACATGAGCAAAGGTCGTGTATTAATGGCAATGAGTGGTGGCATCGACAGTTCGGTGTCGGCCATCTTGCTTCATGAGCAAGGTTATGAAGTGGTGGGGATTACCATGAAGACCTGGGATTATGCCGCATCAGGTGGTTCAAAAAAGGAAACAGGATGCTGCTCCCTCGACAGCATCAATGATGCGCGGGGCATTGCAGTTGACAAAGGATTTCCTCATTACATCATCGATATCAGGGAAGAGTTTGGGAATCATGTGATCGGTAATTTTGTCGAAGAATACCTGGCCGGAAGAACTCCCAATCCTTGTGTGATGTGCAACACTCACATCAAATGGGAAGCACTTTTGAAGAGGGCCGATATGCTCAATTGTGAGTTCATCGCGACTGGCCATTATGCCAATGTCAGGGAAGAAAACGGCCGCTACGTTATTTCCAAAGGTGCAGATGATTGGAAAGATCAGAGTTATGTCTTGTGGGGCGTAAGCCAGGAATGTTTATCACGAACCATGTTCCCGGTTGGAAAATTCAGAAAACCTGAAATCAGGGAGATGGCTCTTGAAATGGGATTCACCGAATTGGCAAACAAAAGTGAGAGTTATGAGATTTGTTTTATTCCTGACAACGATTACCGTTCATTTTTGAAGAGGCAGGTTCCTGGTATTGAGGACAAATTAGCCAATGGAAATTTTGTAACTTCCTGCGGGAAAATTCTTGGAAAACACAATGGTTATCCTTTTTATACCATTGGTCAAAGAAAGGGATTGGAGATTGCTTTAGGTGAACCCATGTATGTTACTGAAATAAACCCAGAAACGAATACGGTTGTACTGGGTTCAATAGACGAATTAAAGCGTCAGGAAATGTGGGTAAAAGATGTAAACTTTATCAAATATGCTTCGTTAGATGATTCTAAAGAAGCTGTCACCCGCATACGTTATAAAGATAAGGGAACATACAGTACCCTGGAACAAAAAGGAAAAACCATTAAAGTCACTTTCCATGCTCCGGTCAGTGCAGTTGCTCCCGGTCAGTCGGCTGTATTTTATGAAGGCAATGATGTAATTGGTGGCGGTTTTATCGCTAAAGATAAACCGGATGAAGTTGCTTAAATCATTATTGATTTTTATTCTCACGATCGTTTTATTTCATGCCTGTAAAAAGGACAGTGTTATTCCTGCTGAACCTTCCTTCAATTATTTTCCAGTAGAGAAGGGAACGTTCGTGACGTATGATGTCGATTCTGTGCTTCATGCTGATAACGACAACAAGACCGATGATTCAGTTTACTACTGGCATTTCCAGTTAAAGGAAGTAATTGATTCCAGTTTCCTTGACGGACAGGGAAGGGTTGCTCAGGTAATCCGGCGTTTCAAAAGAGATAATGATACGCTTTCATGGAACTTTGTCAACATTTGGACACAAGTGCTTACAAATTTTGCCGCTTATAAAACCGAGGATAATATTCCCTTTCATAAATTAAGTTTTCCCATCAACAACCACATCTCATGGAATGGGAATGATGCCAATACCGGTGATGAGGAAATGTACGGGTATGAAGATTTTCATGTTTTTTATACGCTGAATCACCTCAACTTTGATTCTGCACTGATCGTTCTTCAAAGAGACGATGATAATTTTGTTGAGAAGGTGTACGGGAAGGAAATCTATGCGAATCATGTTGGGATGATCTTTAAGGAAAGAGATGATTTGAAGAAAGTGAACGGCATGGTGGTGGAAGGAACCGAATTTAAAATGAGAGTAATCGCATACGGGCAGGAGTAATATTTAGCGGTTGATTTTTTCTTTGAATGAATGTCACGGTAGACTTCCCGTTTGATTATTCGCAATGATCTTTTTTCATACTTCTGTTCCGCGTTTCACAGTCTTCATTTTAGAATTTTTGCTTTAAAACCTTTATACCTTTACAGGCATCAATTTTTTTTAGCTATGGATAAACTAAATTACCTCAGTGATGAGGAGAATTCAGAAATACTTTTGCTTTACAGGAAGTACCAAAATAATCCGGAATCAGTAGATGACAACTGGAGGCTTTTTTTTGAAGGATATGAATTTGCCCAACAAGATACTTCCGCGGTTAAATCAGTTAAAAGTTCAACGGATGCTTCGGCAAGGCAGGAAAACATCGATCCCGAATTTAAAGTCGTGAACCTGATCAACGGGTACCGTTCCCGGGGACATCTTTTTACAAAAACAAATCCTGTCAGAGAGAGGAGAACGTATTCACCGACACTTGATATGGAGAATTTCGGACTTGTTCCTGCAGACCTTGAAACAGTTTTCCATGCCGGTTCATTGATCGGTATTGGCGCATCTAAACTGAAAGACATCATTGCTCACCTCGAAGCTACCTACTGCGAAAGCGTGGGTGCCGAATATAAATACATACGCACTCCTGAAATCGTAACATGGCTTGAGCAAAAAATGGAGGGTTCAAAAAACTCGAAAGAGTTTTCAATCGAAGAAAAAAAAGATATCCTGAAAAAAATAAATTCTGCGGTTGCTTTTGAAAATTTTATTCATACAAAATTTGTTGGGCAGAAAAGATTTTCACTGGAAGGATGTGAAGCTCTGATCCCTGCATTGAATGCTGTGATTGAATGCGGGGCAGAACTCGGGATCAGGGAATTTGTGATTGGTATGGCTCACCGCGGCCGGCTGAATGTTCTTGCGAACACGTTGGGTAAATCGTACGAAGAAATCTTCACGGAATTTGAAGGACTTGACTACGATGAAAACACATTTTCCGGTGATGTAAAATACCACCTTGGATTTTCCAGCGTCATTGCAACCAAAGGAGGGAAGGAAATTCGCCTGGGACTTGCTCCAAATCCTTCACACCTCGAAGCAGTTGATCCGGTTGTTCAGGGGATGGTGCGCTCGAAGATTGATCAGGCTCCCGGTGCTGATGAGAACAGCATTGCGCCGATCCTGATTCATGGTGATGCCGCAATAGCTTCCCAGGGCGTGGTGTACGAGGTTATCCAGATGTCGCAATTAAAAGGATTCAGCACCGGTGGCACCATACACCTCGTGATCAATAACCAGATCGGGTTTACCACCAATTACCTGGATGCACGTTCATCCACGTACTGTACAGATGTTGCAAAGGTGACTTTGTCGCCCGTATTTCATGTGAATGCCGATGATGTGGAAGCCGTGATTTACACCATTCAGCTGGCGATGGAATTCAGGCAGAAGTTTCACCGGGATGTTTTTATCGATATGCTGGGTTACCGGAAATACGGACACAATGAAAATGATGAACCCAGATTTACACAACCGCTTTTGTATAAAGCGATCGCCTCTCACCCAAACCTCCGGGAAATGTACAATTCCAAACTGCTGAAGCAAGGTGAAGTTGAAGCAGATCTTGCAAGAGAAATGGAGAAGGAATATAAGGCGATGCTTCAAAAAGACCTCGATCTGGCAAGGCAGGCAAAGACAAAATCAAACCCGAATCAGAAAGTAATTGAAAAAGGAAAATGGAAAGGACTTCGTTTTGCTGAAATAAAAGACTTCGATTTTTCTCCTGAAACACTAGTTGAAAAAAGTAAGCTCGTTGATATCGGTGAGCGGATTTCAGATTTGCCTCCCGGTAAAAAATTTTTCGATAAAACGGTCCGGCTTTTTGCCGACAGAAAGAAGATGATTCAAAGCGGAGATAAAATCAATTGGGCCATAGCGGAACTGTTGGCTTACGGAACGCTTGTCTCAGAAGGACACATGGTTTGGTTTTCCGGGCAGGATGTTGAGCGGGGAACTTTTTCTCACCGACATGCCGTGGTTCCTGTTGAAGAGAGTGAAGAACATTACGTACCGCTGAATAACATTGCAAAAGGACAATCACCTTTTTATATTTTCAACAGTCCATTAAGTGAGTATGCCGTATTGGGTTTTGAATTCGGTTATGCTTTGTCATCGCCTGGTGCACTTGTAGTTTGGGAAGCACAATTCGGGGATTTTGTAAACGGAGCCCAGGTGATCATTGATCAGTATATCAGCAGTGCAGAGAGTAAATGGAGACTGATGAATGGGCTCGTGATGTTGCTGCCGCACGGTTACGAAGGGCAGGGTGCTGAACATTCGAGCGCAAGACCGGAGAGATTGCTTCAATTGTGCGCCCAGTTGAATATGCAGGTGGTAAATTGTACAACACCGGCTAATTTTTTTCATGTGCTCAGGAGGCAATTGAAACGGGAATTCAGGAAACCGCTGGTTGTACTTACTCCGAAAAGCCTGCTTCGTCATGAACGTTGCTTTTCAGCCATTGAGGAATTCACTTCTGGTGGTTTCAAAGAAATCATCGATGATGCAGGTTTTGAAACCGGGAGCGACCAGGTGAAAAAGATTGTTTTTTGCAGTGGTAAAATTTATTTTGATTTAGCGGCACGCCGTGAAAAAGAAACCAGGAGGAACATGGCAATTGTCCGAATAGAGCAACTCTATCCTTTTCCTGAAAAACAATTTCAGTCGCTGCTGTTAAAATATGAAAAGGCGAAGGAGTTTCTGTGGGTACAGGAAGAACCAGCCAACATGGGAGCATGGAATTATTTACAAAGCATATTTCCCACCGGCTCATTTCGACTTATTTCCAGACCGGAAAGTGCAAGTCCTGCGACAGGTTCTTACAAAACACATGAGCGGGAGCACCAACAAATACTGGATGAGTTATTTTAGGATGATCACGTCAGTTGAAGTCGATCATAAAAAAAGAGCTCCCATTGAGGAAGCTCTTTGAGAAATATCTCTCAGCCTTTTTTAATGATCCCAAAAGATTCTCGGTGAATAAAGAGTGGATGCAGGAACATTAGCCGCATTGTAAGTATATTCAGTTTGCGTATAAAGGAACCTTCGTGGAATTTGACTGCCGGCGACAGGTGCTAAGGTAGGAGCATTTGTTCTCCGCCATACTGTCCATGCTTCCGGGTTTAAATAAAGAGATATCCATTCTTCATAAGCAATCGATGCTATTGCAGTATCAACCGATGTACTTGAAATCGTTCCATAAGCAGTTAGGTATGCAGAAGCAGCCGAAGAGGAAACTCCTAATCTTGTCATGTTAGCCTGAATTGCACTCTGGAAATCAGTTTGAGCACCGGCAAAATCTGCACTTGCCCTGAGTTTAGCTTCTGCTTTTATAAAGAGTAATTCTTCGTAAGGGATAAATACAGCAGGAGCATTCGCCGCGCCATAAAAATCTCCTAAGCCGACTCCGTTTACATCATTGAAAGTACTGTCGAAAAGAACCTGGTACCGCGGGTCGGTATTTACAGCCATTGCATTTGCAAGTGTGCTGGTTGTAAAACTAATGTCAGCACGGTTTTCATTGTACTGGTACATTGCGTTCGCACCTGTTTCATCCGTACTGAATGGAAACTGGGCTGAAGTAAAACCAGAGGAATCCAAACTCAGAGCCACTTCCGTCAAAGCTGAATTAGCCATGGCAACATTTCCTTTGCTCTGATGAATATAGAGTCTTGCTTTAATGGCATGTGCAAAGGCAATCCATTTTGTCGCGTCACCATTATAAATCACGTCTTCACCGTGTTGCGAAGGTTTATCGGGACCAAGAACAGGGTTAGATAAATAGGTTATGCCATTATCTAAGAGTTGATGAATGGAAACGTATAAATTAACATCAGAATCATAAGCTGGGTGAAGATTATCCAATCCCTTAAATGCTTGAGAATATGGAGCACTTCCCCATGCATCAACTACTTGTTGAAGAGCGAACGCCATTAAAACCCTTGATATTCCACTGTATTGATTATCACCTCTTGTGTCAGCAAGTTGCATAAGTTTTAAATCATTTTCCATTACGGAAGTATACCAGTTAGACCAAGGATCATCCAGATCCTGAGAAGTAACGACGTATTGATCATATGCATAAGCCTGACGGGAAACACCTTGAACTTGCTGAGTAAACAATGCTGTAAAGAAACTATGGGTAGAAGTTTGGGTGTAACCCATTGCACCTTCCACGCTTGTCAGTAATACATAAGGCACAACAGCAGGAGGGGTATTGGGATTATTATTTACATCGGTGAAAAAATCCTTTTTACACGATGTTACTGTTAGCAGAGAAAGTATCGCTAACGTTGACAGAATATATTTTATATTTTTCATAGCTGATTTTTTTGATTTAGTTATTATTATATTCCTATCATGACACGGAAACCGTAACTCTTAATGCCGGGATTGTTAAAGTAATCCAGTCCCTGACCATTTGCAGGTCCAACAAGACTTGTTTCCGGATCAACGCCCGAGTACTTGGTTTGCAGAATGAAATTATTGGCAAACACAGTCATAGCCAAATTATAGAATCCGATTTTATGTGCCCACTTCTTAGGGAAGTTATAGCTGAGACTCACCTGACGCAATTTCACAAATGAACCGTCTTCAACATCTGGCTCAGTAGGGCCGATAAAACTATTTCCAATATTTTGCCAGTAATATTGACCTAAAGTCACCTGGGTTGTATTGGTGCCTCCAGGTCCCGGTAATTCCGTAATTCCATTTGCAGCATAATGAACAACATTACCTTGAATATCCAAATGACCATAAACTCCACTGAATGTTTTGGTGGCATTTCTGTCTTCTGTTTCTTTACCGGTTCCGAAATATGCCATTGCACCGCGTGTGCCATTCCAGATATCTCCTCCATGTCGGATATCAATTTGTCCTGAAAGCGTAAAACCTTTGTAAGTAAAGGAGGTAACGGCAGAACCAATCCATATGGGTTGAATATTTCCGATAACACCATTTTTAGTACCCGGAATTGGCATACCCATACCCGGATCACCGGTAGCGTCATTAATTAGATATTGGCTATTAGGATCATTAGGATCAACACGAACATACCTGCTTCCATAAATCACCCCAAAAGGTTGTCCCTTTACAGCATACAAACCTCCATTGGTGAATCCTGAAATAAAAAGATTATCAATACCCGGCGCTAAATCGGTTACCAAATTATTATTCTTACTCCAGTTCAAAGTTACATCCCATTGAAATCCATTTTTTAATTTAACGGGTGTGAGGTTAAGAGATAGCTCAACTCCTTTATTTGTAATAGTAGCAGCATTCAGCAGAGAGGAGGCAAATCCGGTTGTGTATGAAATAGGAACTGTGAAAATTCCATCCGTGGTTTTGTAATTGTAATAAGTAGCATTGAAACTAATCCTGTTTTCAATAAATGCAAGGTCAACACCTACTTCAAAAGAATTTGTATGTTCAGGTTTCAGATTAGGATTACCTATTACTGAAGTTGTGGAGCTGATAGAAAATCCAGGCTCACCGGCAAGTGGGTAAAAAATTCCAGGAGACCAGCCATCAAAAACATGAGTAGGCAGATATGGAGTAGTTGTTCCAAACGGAGGTGCATCTTTTCCGACACCGGCATACGAAACCCGAAGTTTTCCAAAGGGCAGGGTTTTATTATTAGCAAGCGAAGGGAGCTCTGTGAAAACCCAACCCGCACTGGCAGAAGGATAAAAGAACGTGTTGTTATTTGCAGGCAACGTGGAGGATATTTCATTACGACCCGTCAGTGTCAAATAAAGTTGGGATTTGTAATCCAACGTAGCCTGGGCATACTCTGCCATCCTTCTGATTTTGACTTCACTTTCACTTGAAAAGAAAGAAATCGAATTGCCAAGATCAAACCAGGTAGGTACAGCGAAACCACTTCCGGAGGCAAGCCTGTTGGTACTATAATTTGCGTAATAATTATGACCTAAAATCAGGGAGGCATTCCAATCTTTATTAAATTTTCTTTGCATGGTAATGATTGCATCCGAATTATAAGATTTATTAGAATAGTCAACAAGGTAAATTGCCCCGGCTGAAAAAGCATTGGAATGAATATCATAACCGTTCTTTGTTGCCTGCGCATAAAAATCTCCTCCGAGTCTATAGGTTAAAGTCATCCAGTCATATAACCTGTAATCAGCCTGGGCAGAACCAAATACGCGATCTAAATCCTGGTGATAAGGATTACGGTTGATAGTCCAATAAGGATTATCATAACCGGCACCACCTCGGTAATCTCTTTCTGTTCCGGCTGGTGAAATAACGTAAGCAGCAGGATTATTTGCCGGATCGGATAGACCATTAGAATTATCAAAAGTGGTTGGAGTCCTCAGTAAACCTAACATTAAACCGGAAATGTTCGAGCCTTGCTGAACCTTATCGGTTTCTGATTTGATATAATTAACGGTTGCCGAAGCACTGAGTTTTTTTGTAAGCACTGATTGTCCGCTTAAACTAAAATTAGTTTTCACGTAACCGGTCAGGGGGACAATTCCGGTTTGCTTAACATTCCCTATCGACATGCGGTAACCATTTTTATCGCTTCCTCCTGAAACGGCAATGTTGTTATCAGCAGTATACCCGGTAACAAAAAAATCATACGGGTTGTAGGCTGTTACCGGAGTAAGTCCAGGTGCTGATGGGACAATGCTGCCGTGAGGATCCCACTGAGTAGGGATACCATCCCAGGCAAGAGTACTAATAGGAGCGCCCCAGGTAAATTTCTTGCCTGAACCACTTGGAGGTCCAGAATAAACTCCGTTCAATCCTTGCGAGTATATATTTTGACGCTCTGGTAATCGATTCTCCTGGCTCCATGAAGAAGAAGAATTAATTGTTACAATCGGACCAGGTTGTGCATTTGCACCGCCACCTTTTTTTGTAGTAATAATGATTGCACCACTTGCAGCTTCAATACCATAAAGTGCAGTAGCTGCAGGCCCTTTCAAAACAGTAATTGAAGCGATATCATTTGGATTGATATCAATTCCCCGATTATCTGGATTAGTACCCCCAACCGAATTGCCATTTGCTCCGGATGCCAGAAAACCAAATCCATTTGTAGGATCATAATTATTGATTGAGTTGTCAATCGGTACACCATCAATAACAATGAGTGGCTGGTTACTTCCTGTCAAAGAAGTAACACCGCGTAACTGCATATAAGTTCCGCTTCCGGGATCGCCGGCACTGTTAATAACAGATAGGCCTGAAACTTTTCCACTTAGTTCGCTAAGCACATTCCCTGTTCCGGATTTTCCTAGCTGATCATCCGTAACTGTCTGGGTAGAATAACCAAGCGCTTTCTTTTCCCGACTGATGCCAAGTGCAGTTACAACCACCTCATCCAACTTAAACACATCTGATTCCATCACCAAGTCCAAATTATTGGAAGCACCAATTTCAATTTCTTTTGTTTTCATCCCCACGGCTGAAAAGCGAAGGGTCTTAGCATTAGTTGGAATAACTAATTTATAATTACCGTCAACATCGGTAGTGGTGCCGATCGTAGTTCCTTTTACTACAATGCTCACCCCGGGAATGCCTGACTTGTCATCAGCAGATGTCAATTTCCCGGTGATCGTTCTTTCCTGCGCTGTTGCATGAAGGCATAGGAATGCCAGCAGCATTACAATAAGTGTAGTTGTTTTTTTCATAATTTTTTTTTTAGTTATTCTGAATTCATGAAAATTTGCTCAAGCTAACGAAAATAATTTTTCATTAACAAGTTTTTAACAAAAACTTTATGAACAGATTTTTTTAATCCCAATAAGTACGAATACATATAAATAAAAAAATTTCTCTGGTTTTGAACAACTTAAGGTTTATAACTAATAAATATACTTGCTTTACATTTTTCTTTTGCCATAAATTTGACGCCATTAATTCGAAACCAAACTAACTAAACCTAAAAACACAAAAAAATGAAAAAAGTATTTTTAACAGTTGCATTCTTATCCGCAATCGGATTTGCAAATGCCCAGGACATGTTGTCGAAAAAAGGAACTCCTATTCTTCCGGAAGAAAAAGACTGGTCAATTGGCTTTGATGCCATGCCGGTTCTGAATTATTTTGGAAACCTGATGAGCGGATACACCTACCAGAACCAGGCTGCCATCCGTTACCAGACTCCTTATACACTTGTTGGAAAAATGATGAAGGATGCCAACACTGCTTACCGTGCCAAACTTAGAATTGGTTTTGGTTCTACTTCCATTGACAATTTTGCTAATGATGATACTTACACCGGCACTGGTGTTCCTCCAAAAGTTACGGATACCTGGAAAAACAGCACGATGAATATTACGATTGGCGGCGGTATCCAGAAATACAGGGGCAAAGGCCGGTTGAAAGGGTATTATGGTGCTGAAGCAGCAGTTATGCTGGGCAGCGATAAGCATACCTATTCTTATGGTAATGCCATCACGTCAACCAATACTTCTCCGACTACTTCTGATTGGAATGCTCCTATTACAGGCGGAGGTTACAACACGACTTCTATGTCAAACAGGCTTACTGAAGAAAAATCAGGTTCTACATTCGGAGTCGCATTGCGCGGTTTCATCGGTGCTGAATATTTCTTCGCTCCAAAAATGTCGGTAGGTGCTGAATACGGCTGGGGACTTAATTTAAGTTCAACAGGTGAAGGTTCAAGTACAGTGGAAAGTTGGGATGGCACTGCCAATGCAGTAAAAACAACTACTTCAAAAGTTGGCGGTAGTTCTTTTTTCGGTCTTGATGTTGATAATGCTGCCGGATCGGTTTACCTCTCCCTTTATTTCTAATATTCGAATTAATTTTTTCAAAAGGAGTCTGCCCGCAAAGGCAGGCTCTTTTTTTCTCTCAGAATATTCCACTCAATCAGATTGGAAATATGATTTCCGAAAAATCAGCTTTTCAAGCTGATTCATACACATTCCATTGTGGAAAAAAAGAAAACGTATCAAATTTGGAAATACAACAAAAGACACTACATTTGCGCACATAAACCTCAAAAAAACACATAACAAATGAAAAAAATTGTATTAATTGCTTTAGGCGCGCTTATGTTTACAGCAAATGCTGATGCACAAAAACAAGCCGGTAATGAAAAAAATCTTCAGGTTCTTTTTGCTCCGCTTGGTGGAAGCCCGGTTTCTCTGAATGGTGGTGGAATCAGTTTCAGAAAATTTAATTCTGATGGAACCTCTGCATGGAGATTGAATCTTTTTATTGGATTAAACAACAAGACTGAGGTTACCGGTCAACCTATTGATACCGGAAGTTACACTACAGGCGGTGGCAAACCTGAATTGGACAAAAAGACTTCAGGAATGACTATTGGTCTTCGTCCGGGTTATGAAAAGCATTTTGCCGGTACTGAAAAACTTTCTCCTTACATCGGAGCTGAAATTCTTTTCAGTATGACGACAAAAACAGTTAAAGAAGACCAACTTGGTAACAATGGTACCAACACTTCTGCTGCAACAGCCTGGTCAGTTTTAACAGAAGAAAGAAAAGGTGATGGTGCAAGCACTACATTTGGTGTGAACCTGATTGCCGGTATGGACTATTACATCGCTAAAAACCTGGCACTCGGCGCTGAATTCGGTTTTGGTTTCTCAACTACCAGCATGCCTGATATCGAGCAAACTTCAGCTCAGAACAATTCAACAACAGGCGCTTTTGAACTCGTAACTGATCCTAAACAAAAACAAGGATCATCTATGAACGTAGGCCCGAATGTTACTGGACAACTTAAATTGGGCTGGTTGTTTTAGTACTTACAATTCTTATATTTGAGTCCACCAGAGGCGGATTATAAATCGTAAATTGTAAATATTAAACCTATACTTAAAATGAAAAATATCAAATTTAAATCGGCATTAGTTCTCTTTATCGGGTCGGTTCTGTTATTTTCATCTTGCTCTAAAAAGGATGATGCTCCTTATGGAAGTTCATCAACCACCAGCAAGAATGAAGCACTTGACAGGAGAATTAAAACCTTGATCCATAAGATTCCTAACATTGTGTATAAAAGGGCAGCGTTAAGAACCGGTGCCGGTACACTGAATACTCAAAGCGGATTTGACTTCTCTGACCCTAACAGCGGATACAATTATTCGTCTCCTTCCGGTGTTACATGGTCTACCAGTTCAAATACGATGTACCTGTCAGCTAGTTCACTGGGCAGTAATCCTTCCGGTGGAACAGTTGTCGCCGGATCGAGTGCGCTTGACATGAATTATACGTTCTGCTTTACATCAACGGATCCTGCTGGTGGAGTGGGTTTATTCAACACTGGAGCACCAACGAACGGCGTTTCCGGTGTGATCGGAGTGAGTGGTGATTTTGCTGCTTTGGCAAATGCAAATGATTCTACCTCATTTTCCGACATCTTCCATGGTCTGGCGTTTTACTTTGTGTATGACGGACAGGCTTCCGGATCTTATGATGTGATCGACTGGTCGAATGCAAACTGGAGTGATTCAACAAGTATCGACCAGAAATGCTTCGCTTACGTATTTGATTTCGTGAACGGGAAGTTATATTTTTCCCTTTCAGGAACTCTGAATGTAACAGGAGGATCCATGGATTTCAACGGACAGTATCTTGAAATTTCCGGATTTATTCTGGATCAAAACGGACTGAATACAAACAACATCACCTACCGGACAGTTCCCGGATTCGGTGCCATGGGTTGTAATTAATCCGTATTGGTTAACCATTGTTGCGAGAGGTTGTTGCTGCAAAGCGACAACCTCTTTGCTTTAAAGAAGATTTTCGAAACCGTTTTTACGTAATCCGTTTTATCAATCGCTGCACTTAATCTTCTTTGAAAAGCAGAGGAATCAAAAAAAATTATTCCTTTGTCATCAACCAGTCAATACAAAACTTATCTTTGAAACTCAAAAAAATCAACCATGGACATTACAGGAAAAGTAATCAAAGCACTTCAGTTGCAGTCAGGACAAGGGAAAAACGGCGTATGGAAAAAACAGGATTACATCCTGGAATTGCCTTCAGAAAAATTTCCTAAAAAAGTGTGCATTACGATTTGGGGTGATAACATCGAGAAATTCAAAATATCGGAAGGACAAACCATCACGGCAAGTATTGATATCGAGAGCCGGGAATTCAACGGACGGTGGTATACCGATGTAAAAGCCTGGAAAGTCAGTTCCGGTGACATGCCTGTTTCCCAGGAAAACCAGGAAGTTTATTATCCTGAGAATTCTTCTAAAGAAAAAGATGATTTACCTTTTTAAGGCTGACTGAATTTCCGGTTAAATTTTTTCGGAATATTTCGAAAGCACTGGTTTGATCATTTCATGTACTACCTGCTTAACAGGAAGAGAAGAAACCCAATCACGATAATGGAAACAACAGAGCCGGCTACCAGTGCCCGGATGTAATCTCTTTCGTTTTTCCTCAGTCGCTGTAGTTCATTGATCTTAAGAATAGTGGTGAGCACGGTGGTGAATGTACTTTCGGTTCCTTTCATGTAATAATCAACAGCTCCGTTCTTCAGCGCCTTTAATGCAATGGCGATATTGTCCTGCGCAGATAATATAATCACCGGAATTTTCGGATCTCTCTTCCTGATTTCTTCCATCACCTGTAAGCCATTCATTTTGGAATACGTTCCAAAATCAAAGTCGCAAATCACCAATCGTTTGTCGCTTTTTTTCATGGACAAAATGAACTCTTCTCCAGTCGAAAAACATTCTACCTGCTCAATCTTCATGGATTGGAGATAGTCTTTCAATGCCTCCCGAAACATCGGGTCGTCATCAATGATAGAAACGGTAAACATCAGTTCCTGCTTTTCTTCTGAACCAGCGTTCAGGACAAGATGATACAATTCATACATGGTATTTTGTTTTGAAAAAAATGGCGTAATGGTATTCGTAAAGGATGCAAACGATTGCAGCAGATCAAAGATAATGGATTCGGAATTTTTAAAAGATTTTTTTTAATTAAATTTGAAACTTGTAAAAACATCCTTCTCATCTTGCCATGAAAAAAAATATGAAGTCAATGAAAAAACTCTACACCCTCGCTGTTTTTATTTTCCTGGTTATTTCTGTCCATGCACAATGGGTTGCCGATACCAACGTACGGAACATCATCTGCAATGTAAGCGGAACACAATACCAACCCCGCATCTGTTCCGATAATCACCACGGCGCTTTCATCGCATGGACTGATTACAGAACCGTTCATCCCGGCATTTACATGCAGCACATCGACAGTTTGGGCTACACGCTATGGACAACGAATGGAATGTTGTTTACGGATACTACATTGCCTTTTTCACCCTACAATCCTGACATTACCAGTGATGGCAATGGTAGAGTGATCCTGGTTTTTGCCAGAACTCAATTAGGAGGAGCCGATCATCTTTTTGCAACGAGGGTGGATGGAAGCGGAAACATGTTGTGGCCGACTGTAAATATGGATGTCTTCGGTGATGCGCGGAATCCCGAAATTCACAACGACGGAATGGGAGGAGCCATCATCAACTGGTATCGCTATCCCGGCCCGCAAATTTTTGTACAGTGGATTGATTCTTCCGGACAGGTTCATCTTCCGGCCAACGGACTTCAGATCACCAATTCAAACGCTGCTCATTATGATAGCCATGCCGCCATTGCCGGTGATGGTACTGCTTATGTAGCCTGGGAAGATTACGATACACTCAGGCTTTCACGCTTCGATACTTCAGGCAATGTATTGTGGCCGGTGCCTGTAACTCTTTCAAACAGTTTCAGCCATTTTGCAAATGAATATGCGTTGATGGTGAATGCCAACCACGATGTAATTGTTTTCTGGAAAGATGTACGTGCTATATCTCCCGGGTTATATGCACAACGCATTGATACAACCGGTGCGATCGCGTGGATAGCCGGCGGACAGCCGATTGATACACTCATCACGAGTGTGAATACAATTTCATTAACCACCGATGGCAACAATGGTAATTTTGTTTCTTATGGTGGCAATACCACCAGGATTCAGCGAGTAGGATTAAACGGACAAACTTTTTTCAATCCCGTTGTGCAAACGTGTTCTTCCGGGTACGAAACGTATTCTTACATCCGGTCGGATTCGCACAACGGAGCCATCGTGGTGTGGCAGGATGGAAGGGGAAACAATGGTGTGTATGCGCAGCGCATTGATACCGCCGGCAATTTATGGTGGAGGAGTTGTGGTTCGCCCGTTTACACCAATTACAATGTCGGAACCAACAACGACATGCATGCCATTGCCAATGACGATGGAACAGGAATCGCCGTTTTCCTTTATGTGCAGGGTGATGTGGTGTGTGCAAAAGTGGACGACATCCTCACCACCGGAATGGAAGCATTGCATGGCAACAACCTCATCCAGGTATTTCCGAATCCTGCCAATGATGAAATTCATGTGGTTGTTTCCGAATCCTTGCATCATGTTCAGATAAAGTTGTTTGACGTAATGGGGCAGTTGGTTTTATCGAACGAGCAAACCAATTTCCTGTCGGCCACATTTTCTGTAAAGAATTTTGAAAAAGGAATTTACTTTTTATCCTTTCAGTCCGATCAGTTTACTTCTGTAAAAAGGATGGTGGTGAATTAATTTGTTGTCTTCAATAGAATTTTTTTGAAGCGACACATTTTCGCGTTGATCCGCCTCCGTTCCCGCTGTCCGCGATTCTCCTTCGTCGAATCGCTACCATCGGGGCTATGAATGAGGTTTTCAGTTTCATCGTTCCTCGCTGTTTTTTTCTACTTTCGCAGGGTGAAAAAAGAAAGACCAGTTATTCTCGTTACCAATGATGACGGAGTTACCGCTCCCGGGCTACATGCATTGGTGGAAGCGGTTCAGCCGCTTGGTGATGTGTTCGTGGTAGCTCCCGACAGTCCGCAATCCGGTATGGGACATGCCATTACCATCAACAACCTGTTACGGCTCGATAAAGTGGGGATGCATGGCGAAACCCAATGGCATCAATGCTCCGGTACGCCGGTTGACTGTGTGAAGATCGCCATCGATAAAATTCTTCACCGCAAACCCGATCTCTGTGTGTCAGGAATCAATCATGGTTCCAATTCTTCCATCAACGTAATTTATTCAGGTACCATGTCGGCCGCCATGGAAGGAGCCATTGAAGGAATTCCATCGATTGGTTTTTCATTCCTGAATTATTCGCTGGAAGCCGATTTAACCGGTCCGAAAAAATTCGCCCGCGTCATTGCCAAAAATGTTCTGGAACATGGATTACCCGAAGGAACGTTGCTGAACGTGAACATTCCGAATGTTCCGTACAAGGAAATCAAAGGAGTGAAAATCTGCCGGCAGGCCATGGCAAAGTGGGAGGAAGAATTTGATGAACGCCTCGATCCGAACAAACGGAAATACTACTGGCTCACCGGCAAGTTTAAAAATTATGATCACGGTGAAGATACCGATGAATGGGCGCTTGCCAATGGATATGTTTCCATCGTACCGGTACAGTTTGATTTCACTGCTCACCATGCCATTTCTTTTCTCAACAAATTAAATTACGATGTGGAAAAAATTTCCTGATTCATTTTTTATCGGAACTGTTTCAGGAGCGGTAACGCTGGCGTTGTTTTATTTCCTGCTTGCTTCAGTTCGTTCATGGCTGTGCAACCTGTACGGAAACCCTTACCTGTTGCTGGCTCCGAGAGTTCAGTTGTTTTCCATTTTTCTGAACATCCTTCTTTTTCGTTTTGTGATGGTGAAGACGGATAAAGAAAAATCCGGGAAAGGAATGTTGCTTTCAACAGTTGGCATCAGCTTTATTTATTTTTTATATTATTTTAAATTCCATCATTCCATCATCGGGTCATGAAAAAAGATCATTTCTTCACCGGGCTCATCAGCGGAATACTTTCGCCTGCTATTGCTTTTGCCGTTTATTCAAAAATCAAATTGCCGGATGTGTCACTTTTGAATGTGATGCATCACATAAGGGAATTGGGAATCTCCGCCACGATCATCAGCCTGAGTACGTTCATCAACCTGCTGGTCTTTTTTATTTTCATCTGGACCAAAAATGACCATTCAGCCAAAGGCGTGCTGGCGGCTACATTCGGCTATGCGTTTGTTGTTGTCATACTAAAATTTGTTCTATGAAGTATTACATCATAGCCGGGGAAGCATCAGGTGATTTGCATGCTGCCAACCTGTTGAAGGAACTGAAGAAACTGGATTCTCAGGCATCGTTTCGCGGATGGGGCGGAGACCGGATGCAGCAGGAGGGAACCACACTAGTAAAACATTACCGCGATCTCGCATTCATGGGATTCACCGAAGTGGTGATGAACCTCCGAACGATACTCAGCAATATTTCTTTTTGTAAAAAGGATATTCTATCTGAACAACCGGATGTGATCATCCTGGTGGATTATCCGGGATTCAATCTTCGCATTGCAGAATTTGCAAAACAAAATAACATCCGTGTTTTTTATTACATCTCGCCGCAGGTGTGGGCATGGAAGCAATCGCGTGTTGAAAAAATAAAAAAATCTGTGGACAGGATGTTCGTGATCCTTCCGTTTGAAAAAGAATTTTATAAAAAATTTGATTACGAAGTTGACTTCGTCGGGCATCCGTTGCTGGATGCGATTGAGCAACAAAAGCACGAGCCTGTATCACGCGAACAATGGCTTCAGCATAATAAACTTCCCGCAAAACCATTGATCGCCTTGCTTCCCGGAAGTAGGAAACAGGAAATCACCACGATGCTTCCGTTGATGCTCAGCATCACCAATGATTTCCCGGGTTACCAGTTTGTCGTAGCTGCCGCACCTTCCGTTCCGCAAACGTATTACCAGGCTTTGATGCGGAATAAAAATGCGTCACTCATTTCCGATCAGACGTATGCTCTTCTTGCTCATTCGGAAGCTGCCTTGGTTACTTCCGGTACGGCCACGCTTGAGACTGCTTTGTTTGAAGTGCCGGAAGTAGTCTGTTACAAAGGCGGACAAATTTCTTACCTGATCGCACGCTCTTTAGTGAAGGTGAAATATATTTCATTGGTGAATTTAATCATGGATCAGGAAATCGTGAAGGAGTTGATTCAGAGTAATCTTAATTTTTCGAACCTGGAAAATGAACTCAAGAAAATTCTGGAGCCGGTTCAACGGGAACGATTAAGATCGGAATACCAATCGTTGAAACAAAAACTCGGCGGCAGCGGTGCATCCGAAAAAACTGCGAAGCTGATGGTCGGTTACCTCAAAGGTGATTCCTGAGAATTTACGATTTTAGTTTGACGGGTTCATTTCATTCCGGTACATTTGTAAACGTTTTTATTTTTTTTAATTTTTAGTTAACCTTTTTTAATTTTTCCTCCTGTTGAAATCCTGGAATCGCTCACCGTTGGTTCGTTTACTTCCTGCATTTATATCGGGCATCCTTGCCGGTATTTTTGGAAGATATGTTGAGCCAAATTACTTGCTGACCTTCTGTTTCGTGCCCTCTTTGGTTTTGTCACTGCAGGTTCTGTTTCCGAAAAGGTATTTCAGTTACCGGTTGCGGTGGCTCACCGGAATGTGTGTGCATGTGTTGATTTTTTTATTTGCCTGGCAACTCACCGGATTGAAAACAGAAATTCATCGACCCAATCACTTTTCTAAATTTAGCCATGTAAATTCTTACCTGGCATTTCTTGATGACAGCAAGCAGGAAAAGAGCAAAAGCTATAAAACAACCATTCGTATTGTTGCCGCATATTCAGGAAATGTTTGGAATAAAACGGAAGGGAAATGTCTTGCCTATTTTTCAAAGGATTCTATTTCAGATTTACTTCATTACGGCGATCTTGTTATTTTTTCCACCCGCCCCGATGAAGTAAAACCTCCGGCGAATCCTTCCCAGTTTGATTACAAACGATGGCTTTCCTTAAACCAGGTGTATCATCAGTTGTACCTGAAAAATTCAGACTGGAAAAGCCTCGGGCATCACTATGGAAATCCCCTTGTTGAAACAGCCATCAACATGAGAGAAAGGTTGCTAAAAATTTTCAGAGACAACAACATCAGCGGTGACGATTATGCAGTGGTTTCTGCTTTACTTCTGGGTGATACTGATGAAATTGACCAGGACATCATCAATGCCTACGCTGCTTCGGGCGCCCTGCATGTGCTTTCGGTTTCCGGTTTGCACGTTGGAATCATCTACATCGCTTTGAATTCCGTTTTGTTTTTTATGAACAGAAACCGGAAGACAAAGGTACTGAAGGCCGGTATCCTTATCATGTTTCTTTGGTTCTATGCTTTGCTCACCGGGCTTTCACCGGCTGTGCTTCGTTCAGCAGCGATGCTCTCCTTCATTGTGATCGGGAAAGCATTCGAGCGTTCCACCAATATGTATAACACACTGGCGGCATCGGCCATTACATTGTTTTGTTTCCAGCCGCATTTGCTTTTGCAGGTTGGCTTCCAGCTTTCTTACATGGCCGTTTTCGGAATTGTTTTTCTGTACAAGGAGATTCATGCATTGCTGTTCCCGCAGAAATGGTTTTGGCAACAGGTATGGGGACTGATTGCGGTTTCCATAGCCGCACAGATCGCCACCTTCCCGATGGGATTGTTCTACTTCCACCAGTTTCCGAACTATTTTCTTTTTTCCAATATGCTGGTGATTCCGTTATCAACGGTCATTATTTATGGAGGAATACTTTTGTTTGTTATTTCTCCAGTCACCATTGTTGCAAAATACGTGGGACTGCTGCTTGGTCAGACAGTTCACTTGCTGAACCAGACGGTGATCTTCATTGAACATCTTCCGCATTCATTGTGGCAGGGAATATCCATTAACCTCTATGAAACCTACCTGCTGTACATTTCAATTTTTATGTTGATCTTTTTTTTGATGAAGAAGGAAACGAACTATTTGACGGCTTCACTAATCGCGACGGTGGTACTTTTTACATTTTTCATTATGGATAATATGCAATGGAACCGGCAAAAGCAATTGATTGTTTACGACATTCCGAAAACATCGGCAGTGAATTTGATTGATGGAACTTCTTCGGTACTGATTGCCGACAGTTCTATTTTACAAAACAAAAGCATGATGATGTTCAACATCGTTCATTACTGGTGGGATTGTGGTTTTACTGAAGAGCATGTGGAGTCGGTAACCAACCTGGGTGAAAGTTGTAAATTAAAAAGCGGGAATGTATTCCTGTACAATGATTTTTTATTTTTCGACGGAAAGAAAATTCTGATTTTGAACGATGCCAGGATACTGAAGAATAACAAAGCTCTTCCATTCAAACCGGATTATATCATCCTTTCAGGAAACATCAAAACGGGTTTGCAAAAAATAAAAAATAAAGTTCATTTCGGTAAGTTGATTATTGATTCTTCTAATTCGGAAAAGCGAACGGGACAATGGCTGGGCGAAGCAAAACAACTCGGCATCGATTGTTATTCAGTTTTGCAAAGCGGAGCTTACGTGGAAATTCTTCAATGAATAATTTCTTCCGTCACGAAAATTCTTAAGCAGTTATTTAATTGCCGACAGGGGCATCCTGTCTTTTGCACGAACACCTTTTTCGGTCAGTTCCAGCGTGCAACATTCATGAACCGGGTCATGTTCGAAAAACAAAACAAAATTTTTCTTTGCCGCTTCGTTCAGGAATTTTGTTTTTTCTTCAAGGGTAACCAATGGTTTCATGTCATATGCCATGATGTAAGGAAGCGGCACATGAGCCACGGATGGAATCAAGTCGGCACAATAGGCGAGATGTGTGCCATTGTAATTCAGGATCGGTAACATCATCGCTTCCGTGTGGCCGTTTACATAAAGAACATGAAACCCTTCGAACAATTTTCCTCCATCTTCGATAAATTTAAGTTGCCCGCTTTCTTTAATCGGTAAAATATTTTCTTTCAGGAAACTTGCTTTCTCCCTGGCATTCGGATGCACAGCCCATTCCCAATGACGTTCACTGCTCCAGTAAGTCGCATTTTTGAATGCCATTTCATAACCGGTTCTGTCCTTGTTCCACTTTACACTTCCGCCGCAATGATCGAAATGAAGATGAGTGAGAAAGACATCCGTAACGTCATCTTCTGTAAAGCCCGCCTGGTGCAACGATTTGCTCAGCGTATCATCACCGTTCAGGAAATAATGTGAAAAAAACTTTTCGCTCTGCTTATCACCGGTTCCGTTATCAATGAGGACAAGCCTGTTTCCTTCTTCGACGAGCAGGCAGCGCATCGCCCAGTTGCACATGTTGTTCTCATCCGCAGGATTCAGTTTGTTCCAGATGGATTTTGGTACGACACCGAACATGGCGCCTCCGTCTAACCTGAAATTCCCGGTGTTGATGGTATGTAGTTTCATCTGATTCAGTTGTTGATATTTGAATGCACAAAATAAGCAATTTGGTTGTTCGTAAACGGGTGAACAGAATTAGTTTCATGTTCTTTCCCTTTGTGAAAAAGAATGTAATTTAGAAACTGAAAAATCAGGGAACCGTGACAGAAAATAAAACCACAGCCAGCCATTCCCGGGAAAACCGGATTCATTTCATAGCCATCGGCGGGGCGGCCATGCATAACCTTGCCATTGCACTTCATCAGAAAGGATTCAGCATAACAGGATCAGACGATGAAATCAATGAACCTTCACGTTCGAGACTGAAGTCTTGCGGACTTTTGCCCGAACAATCAGGTTGGTTTCCTGAAAAAATAACCACCGATCTTGATGCCGTCATCCTTGGCATGCATGCCCGCGCCGATAACCCGGAACTGATCAAAGCACAGGAGTCTGGAATCCGGATTTACTCATACCCGGAATATTTGTATGAGTTTTCGAAGAATAAAAAGAGAGTAGTGATTGGTGGAAGCCATGGTAAAACGTCCATCACCGCCATGATCATGCATGTTCTGAAGTCTGGTGGTCTTGATTTCGATTACATGGTGGGCTCTAAACTGGAAGGTTTCGAAACGATGGTCAGGCTGACGGAGAAAGCACCGGTGATCATACTGGAAGGTGATGAGTATCTTGCTTCTCCCATTGACCGCCGGCCGAAATTTCATTTGTATCATGCTGATATCGCTTTGCTGAGCGGCATTGCATGGGATCATATCAATGTGTTTCCGACCTTTGAAAATTATGTGCAGCAGTTTCAGTTTTTTGCTGACCAGGTTCCTCCCAATGGAACGCTGGTATATTGTGAGCAGGATGCTGAAGTACAAAGGGTAGCAGAAATATCAAGAAGTTTGTGTCCAAAAATTCCCTATGGAATTCCGGAGTATGAAATCATCCATGGAATTACTTTTCTGAAATTCAGTGATGGTAAAAAAAAGATCAGGACAGAATTGAAAGTTTTCGGGGAGCACAACCTGATGAACATCGAAGGTGCGAGGAATGTATGCAATCTTCTTGGAGTGAGTAAACAGAAATTCTTTGAAGCCATCGGAACTTTTAAAGGTGCCGCCAGGAGACTGGAACTGCTTGCTAAAAATGAAACGGTTTCTGTTTATAAGGATTTTGCGCATTCGCCGTCAAAGCTGAAAGCTACGACAGATGCGGTAAAACAGCAATATCCCGGAAGAAAAATAATTGCCTGCATGGAGTTGCACACATTCTCAAGCCTGAATGATAATTTCCTTGAACAATATAAGGGCTCCATGAACCGGGCTGATGAAGCCATCGTTTATTTCAATCCTCGCACCATTGAACATAAAAAATTAAGCGCCATTACTGAAGAACAAGTGAGAAACGCTTTTGGTAACAGCAACCTGAAAGTGATCACCGACTCGGTGCTGCTGAAGGAATATCTTTTGAATATGAATTTGAAAAATTCAGTGTTGGTCATGATGAGTTCCGGAACCTTTGACGGTCTGGATATGGAAAGTCTCTCTCAAAACATTACCGGGAGGACCTATTCTGAAGTGTAATAAGTATATTTACGGATTCAAACTTATTCGTACCGGGATGAAAAATATTGTAGCGACTATTTTAATTGCAGCCATGATTGCCTTCGCATCGGAGGCCGTTGCCCAGCGTAATGTGGTAAGTTCCGATGGTACGTTGCATGATAAGTTCAGCAAGAAACTCGGCAATCTGATGTTTTCCACCACCACTTTGAAATATGGAAAACTAAAAAATAATGTTACTAAAAGTGATACGATTAAAATATACAATGCGGGCAATAAGACGTTGAATGTATCGGTGGGTAAAGTGCCTGCTCACCTTTCCATTAACCTGAAATCTTCTGTCATCGATCCGAATACAGAAAGCTGGATTGCCATCGTCTTTGATGCGACCCGGAAGAACGACTACGGGTTTGTGCTCGATCGTTTTGAACTGGTCACCAACGATTCCGTGTTACCGAAAAAGGGTTTGTCAGTAACAGCCGCCATTGAAGAAGCATTCACCCTGAACAATGCAGATGATTCGGCACAGGCAGCGAAAGCCCGTTGGCGTGAAACCGTTTTTGATTACGGAAAGGCGAAGCCGGGTGATAAAATGGTGCATGATTTTATTTTCTATAACGACGGAAAAAAAGATCTGGTGATTCACAAAACAAAATCCACCTGCGGATGTCTAAAAGCGACCCTTTCAAAATACACCGTTGCTGCCGGTGACAGCAGCGCAGTGCACATTGAGTTTGATTCTTTTGGTAAGGATGGAAAGGATTCCCGGAAGTTGTTTGTTTACCTCAGCGATTTTCAGAAGCCGGAGGTAACGATTGAAATCAAAGGTGAGTTGGTGAAATGAAAAACCTAAGACTTGCTGAGTGTATTTTTTACTTCGATAATAACCTGATAAAATATCTTCTTAGCGATGAAAGAAATAACGGCACAGGAACTGAAAGCGAAATCGGATCATAAGGAAGATTTCCAATTGATCGATGTGCGTGAACCGCATGAATACGAAATCGTAAACCTTGGAGGAGAGTTGATTCCGGTGGGATCGGTATTGAATGAGGTTGATAAAATTTCGCGGGATAAAACGGTCGTGATTCATTGCCGTTCGGGAGCAAGGAGTGGAGCCATCATCAATGAACTGGAAAGACGCCACGGCTTCACCAACCTGTATAACCTGAAAGGCGGCATCCTCGCTTATGCAAAAGAAATTGATCCTTCTTTGCCGGTTTACTGATTTAAGTGACATAAATATGATTATATTTGAGAGCGATTTAATAACAGAAGTTCCCCTCCTTCGTCGCTGGTATTAATTTTAAGTTTTTCCCGTGATGGACCTGATACATCGTTTGCTCGACTTCATCCTGCACATTGACAAGCATCTGATTGATATTGTTAATGAGTACGATAAAACCACGTACCTGATTCTGGCACTCATTATTTTTTGTGAGACCGGGTTGGTGGTCACCCCTTTTCTTCCCGGTGATTCGCTTTTATTTGCTGCCGGGGCCATTGCTGCAACAGGTTCGCTGAGCATAGCCCTTTTGGTTATCATTCTTTTTGCAGCTGCTTTTATCGGTGACAATACCAATTATTTCATCGGGAATTTTCTCGGGCATAAACTGGTTGCATCCAAACGGAAAATTATCCGCAAAGAATACCTCGACAAGACACATGCATTCTATGAAAACCATGGTGGCAAGACGGTGATCATCGCGAGGTTTATGCCGATCATCCGGACATTCGCACCTTTTGTAGCCGGGCTTGGAAGCATGACCTACCGAAGGTTTCTCCTGTTTTGCATCGCCGGAAATATATTATGGATAGGCAGTTTCTCGATAGCAGGATATGCCTTCGGAAACATTGAGATTGTAAAAAGGAATTTTACGATTGTAGTATTTTCGATCATCATCATTTCCATATTACCGATGATCATTGCAGTGATCCGTCAAAAATATTTCAATAAAAAATCAGCCTAATCAAACCTGTTTAACAGCATACCAATATGAGACGTTTTGGATTATTTGGTTATCCCCTTGGGCATTCTTATTCAAAAAAATTTTTCACTGAAAAATTTCAGCGTGAAGGCCGTACGGATTGTGTGTATGATAATTTTGAATCTTCCAATATCCAGGAGTTAAGAAACCTGGTTCGCCAATATCCTGACCTGGAAGGACTGAACATCACCATTCCATTCAAACAGGAAATCATTCCAATGCTGGATAACCTCGACGAGATTTCCCAGCGGATCGGTGCTGTGAATACCGTGCGTGTGATTCGCGGAGAAGGAGGCAAGTTTGAATTGCATGGTTACAATACGGATGCATGGGGATTTGAACTTGCGATCCGACCGATTCTTCGTCCGCATCATAAACGTGCTCTCATTTTAGGCACGGGTGGTTCCGCCAAAGCAGTCAGCTATGTTTTTAGAAAACTGAACATGGAACATTTTTTTGTGACCAGGAATGAATCCCGTTTTCATTACACCTATTCAGATCTGAATTTTAATACCATGAAAGCTTTCCAGGTTGTCGTGAACACCACTCCTCTCGGTATGTTTCCAAATTCAGATGAGTGTCCGCAAATTCCTTATGAATTTCTTACTCATAAGAACCTGTGTTTCGATCTGATTTACAATCCGCCTCAAACGATGTTCCTCACTAAATCGAAAGAAGCGGGCGCTTTTATTCACAATGGTTTCAGGATGTTAAGGCTTCAGGCGGAAAAGGCATGGGAGATCTGGAATGAACCGATCTTTGCACAATAGAAACCGCAACTTATTTCGTTTCTGTAACCGGTCCGCAATTCAATCCTTCCGGGATATCTGATATTTTATATCCATCCAGGTTAAAAGCGGATTGGTTGATGACACCCGGCTGCAGCCAGGAAATGTTCATCGTGTATGATTCCCCGGTTTCTTTCTTCACGGAAGTCACCTCGAGAATCATTCCTTTATTTTTTTTCCAAAGGAACCAATCACTGCGAACGATAAAGTCGCTCATCATTCCACAATGAGCCAGGAGCCTGTAGATCCAGGGTAAATTGAATTGAATTTCATCTGTTACCCACAGCGAAGAGGTATACTCTTTTGATTCGATGGTGACGTGGTAACAGTGAAAGCCTTCAATGATTTTTTTTTCTTTTGACGTTTTAATTTCCAGCTTTTGATTTTTCAGTGAGTCGCGAAACATGGCGGCTGCATGAATGCGTGTAGCTTGCTTCACATTTCCGAATTCCATCGCCATGATCCAGGTACTGTCGGACGGATTAAACATCACCCTTTTGGTCACGCCTTTTTTCTGCATTTCATCCCGGATTTCCATCGCCATCTTTCCATGGTCGACGTTCCAGAAAAGAGGCGCCATGCTCTTGGATTTTTCCGATGTGCTGTAAAATGACATGAGAAAACTTCCCCGGAATTGATTTTGAGCTGAAACACTTCCCGTCCAGCAAACCAACACCAGCAAAGTGGTAATTTTCACTCTCATTATTTGCTCTTTCAAACAAAGCTAAAATAAAAATTTGAATATCCTGAAATTATTATGGAATTCTTCCTGTGTAGAAACATACCAAGTAGCTAATGGACTATTCCAATAAATGTACTAAAACATTGGTAAAGGGTTACGAAAATGTATAATATTGAGGGACATATTCTTTTTTATCGTTTTCGTTTCCTGTTTTTTTTCAACGCCATGTGATTTCAATTAACTAACCAATGCCGATGCACAAAATTTACTCCTCGTTACGAAAATGGGTTTTGATATCCGGAATAATCATTCAGTCGTTTTATTCCTTTTGCCAGACAGCGCCTGCAACACAATTGTTGCCGTACTCCCAGAATTTTTCAACGCTGGCTGCAACTTCCGCCGTTTATCCGGTAGGATGGCAAGGCTGGACGTTATCATCTTCCGGTCCGCCTGCATCTTTCGGAGCTTTTCGTACCACAGCAGCAGTTACACCAAACCAAAACCTGACAGCAAATGGTACTGCTGCAAGCACCATCGGAGTCGTATTTAATTACAATGGAAAAATCGGGATGCTTCCATCAGTTACGAGCGATCCAAGTATATGTCTTGGATTGAACACAACAGGCAACAGCAACATCCAGGTGAACTTTGATGTGATGACAATCCGTAATCCGTATGACGGAACGACCAATACCGTGATCAGCGGCATAGATTTGCAATACCAGGTTGGTTCAACAACCGGAGCGTGGACTTCTGTGTCCGGTTTAGCGAATGGTATTTACCAGAACAATACAACCAACCAAACAACTGCTATAACCACTCCGCAGAATTCACAAAGCAAAAGTTTTACTCTTCCTTCTTCCTGTAACAATCAACCATCGGTTTATCTTCGATGGGTGGAACGTGATATTTCAGGTACCGGAAGCCGTGCCAGTTTAGCTTTTGACAACATTGTTATTTGTCCAATCGTAACACCTGCGATTTCAATTTCCGGCCCAACTGCTTTTTGTTCCGGCGGAACTTCCACCTATACATCTTCCATTACAAATGGCGGAGCAGCACCTTCCTACCAATGGAAAAAAAACGGAACCAACGTTGGTACGAACAGCCCCGTACTTACCATCGGCGGACTTGCAATTTCAGACCAGGTTTCATGTGTGATGACTTCCAATTTTGGTTGTGTAACCTCAGCTACAGCAAATTCCAATACGATTACTGTTGCTTCTATCAATTCATCACCGGTCATCACGAATGCAATCATTACAAATGTATCCTGTCCCGGTGCAAGAAACGGCGCGATCAATATTACAGTAGCCGGCGGAACAGCACCTTATGCCATTTGTTGGGATACCATCAACAGATCTACGGGAACCATGTTTGGTGTAACAGTCGGGGCAAAAACTTCCGGAGATCCTTATTTCGGAAGAGGCAATCTCAATACCTATTTTGTGAATGGTACTGAAGCCAAAGAACTTTTTTTAACAAGAGGAATTTCCTACACGTTCAATGTACTTACTCCCGCGCATCCGTTTCATATTTCTACTGATTCGATTGGCGGTAATGCAAACTTTATTGTGAACAACGGCCAATCAGGTGCGCCTACTCAAAATGGTACCGTTTCATTTACGCCAAACAACACGCATCCCTCTTTACTTTTTTACGATTGTCAGTTTCATCAATACATGGGTTACCGTGCCAACGTGGTGAATGGCTATTGTGTTGAAGACCCGGTAAATTTACCAGCAGGAATATATTCGGTTGTTGTAACTGATGCCAATGGATGCACCACTACCGCACAGTACACCATCAGTGAATTACCCTCATCGTTATCCCTGTCAGCAAATGTTACAGGCGTGAGTTGTTCAGGTGTGCGGAATGGTTCCATCAACCTGACTGTTACAGGCGGACAATCACCTTATTCCATTTGCTGGGATACACTCAATACTGCGAACGGAGCGACATTCGGTGTAACCGTCGGCACCAAGACCGGAGCGAATCCAACCTATCCATTGGGAAACGGATTAGCCTATTACATCGATGGTGCAGAAGCCAAAGATTTATTTCTTGCCAGGGGAATTACCTATTCGTTTAATATTCTGAGCATCGGGCACCCATGGCATGTTTCCACGGATCCTGTTGGAGGAACCACGACGGGCCTTGTCACGAACGGACAAGGCGGCGCACCGAATGACAACGGAACGGTCACCTTTACGCCAAACAATTCTCATCCCTCACTTTTATATTATGACTGCGCCTTCCATCAATACATGGGATCGAATGTGCATGTCGTGAACGGATATTTTATAGAAGACCCCTCCAATCTTGCAATCGGAACTTATACAGTAATGGTTACGGATGCATATGGTTGTACTGCAACTGCTCAATATACAGTAGGAGAGCTACCCACTTCCATTTCACTTTCTGCCAACGTCACGGGCGCCTCATGTCCGGGAATTCATAATGGCTTAATTGATTTAACTGTTTCGGGTGGTACAGGTCCTTATACAACTTGCTGGGATACTGTGAATATTATGAACGGACCGAATTTTGGAATTACCGTAGGTGCCAAAACGCCGAACAATCCTACCTATCCGCTTGGGAATGGTCTTGCATTTTACACGGATGGAGTAGAAGCGAAGGAACTCTTTTTGACGAAAGGAATTTCATACAACTTCAATGTGTTCGCAACAGGCCATCCATGGCATATAACATCCGATCCGGTTGGGGGAAGTTCTTCGGGTCTTGTTTCCAATGGACAAAGTGGCGCCCCGAATGATAACGGTACGGTCTCTTTTACTCCGGATAACTCTGATCCAACCCTGCTTTATTATGAATGTGCCGCTCACCAATATATGGGATATAATATAAATATAGCAGATGGTTATTGCATTGAAGATCCTGCAAATCTTTCCGAAGGAACCTATGCAGTTACGGTTACCGATGCAAACGGATGCAAAGCCATTTCACAATTTACAGTGGGGGAATTGCCGTCTCCCCTGAACCTTACTGCGAACATCACGGATGTGTCGTGCATCGGGAATTACGATGGTGCCATCGATCTCAATATTTCCGGAGGCACAGGTCCCTATACGGTTTGCTGGGATACATTGAATCCTCTCAACGGACCGGTGTTTGGTGTGATGGTAGATGTGGAAACACCGGCTCACGCTTATTATGGATTAGGCCGCGGTGTTGATTTTTATATTGATGGCGTGGAAGCAAAGGAATTAAACCTGTCGAGGGGATTCACGTATACGTTTAATGTTTTCAACCCGGGACATACATGGCATATCTCAACTGATTTTATCGGAGGAGATGCACTCAACATTGTTTCCATTGGACAAAGCGGCGCTCCGAACGATAACGGAACAGTCACATTCACTCCCGACAATTCTCATCCTGCGTTGCTCTATTATGTTTGTGCGAACCATGCTTACATGGGTTCCAATATTAATATTTCGGATGCCTATTGCATAGAAGATCCTGTGAATTTATCTCCGGGAATTTATTCTGTTCACGTTGGAGATGTAAATGGTTGTTCACAGGTGCAGACATTTACAGTAGGATTGCAGCCACTTCTTACCTGGTATGCCGATCTTGACGGAGACGGGTTTGGTGATCCGCTTAATTCAATTCAAAGCTGTACTATGCCGGATCATGGTTATGTGGCTAATAATTTGGATTGTAATGATAATGATGCTTCCATCAATGGACCTGTTCAGTATTACCTGGATGCTGATGGTGATGGTTATGGTGATCCGAATATTTCGATATCGGGTTGTTTACAGGTTGCAGGGTATGTGACCGATGGAACTGATTGCGCTGACAATAATCCGGCAGTGAATCCAGGTATGACGGAAATATGCGGGAACGGAATTGATGATAATTGTAATG
Organism: Bacteroidota bacterium; assembly: GCA_026391945.1. Classification (GTDB taxonomy): domain Bacteria; phylum Bacteroidota; class Bacteroidia; order AKYH767-A; family 2013-40CM-41-45; genus JAPLDA01. The sequence continues at coordinate 41,971 of JAPLDA010000085.1, forward strand.
GGCAAATTGATGAGGGTTGCGCCGTTACGTTGAATCTGAAAATCTTTATAGAAGGATTTTATATTACCGGTGGCCAGATGCAGCCGGTTCTGTATAACAACGGGATGAATCCGGACCCGACAGCCTGCGACACCATCGAAGTAGACCTTCGTGATTCAATCCTTCCGGATAATATCGTTGTTTCGGTTAAGGCATTGCTGCATGCCGATGGAAACACATCCTTGCTTTTGCCTTTCTCTGTGTTGAATCATTCGTATTACCTGGCCGTGCGCCAGAGAAATTCCATTGAGACATGGAGCAAGAATCCTGTATTGTTTGATTCTTCATTGGTTAATTTTGATTTCACAAGTCCTTGACCGGATAAAATAAAACTTAAGTTCCGTTTTCGGAACGACTTGAAAAATACGTGATGATCGAATATTAAAGCAATGTAAGAAACAGCTTTAAAAAAAATCATCAACGTATCGCTTACGGAATGTGACTGGCTGTCGATGTCAATAAATGAATAAGCCTTATAAATTACTGCAATCATCAAGATCAGTCAGCCCATTCATGATGATGGTAAAAATAAAATTCCATTTCTGCTGAACCAGTTTGTTTTCATCATGCCGGATTTGGTTTCTAAGGGAATCCGCAGGGAGCCTGCATATCGTTCTTGTCAATGATTGCAACGCAATTATTTCCTTTTTGTTTTTGAGTGATAGCTGGCGTACCTGTAGAAAGGATGAGCAGCATCCCCGTTGGATAAATCCATTGACAAGTTCATGTCTCCTGTTCAGATGGTGTTTATTATTATTATACATTCGTAACTTCATTTTATTTTGCTACAGAGAAGTATGACAGAAAAAGGAATTGCTTTCGAAAAGCTGCTTGCCATCATGGATGAGTTAAGGGAAAAATGTCCCTGGGACAAAAAGCAAACAATGGAATCGCTCCGACATCTTACGATTGAAGAGACTTACGAACTTGCTGATTCCATTCTCAATGAGAACAGGACTGAAATCAAGAAGGAACTTGGAGATCTTTTGCTTCACATCGTGTTTTATGCAAAGATTGCTGACGAGCAGAATTCTTTTGACATCAAAAATGTCATCGACAGTTTGTGTGAAAAACTGATTCATCGTCATCCCCATATTTACGGTGATGTAAAAGTGAATGACGAAGAAGACGTCAAGCGCAACTGGGAACAATTAAAATTGAAGGAAGGAAAAACATCTGTCCTCGAAGGAGTTCCTCTTGCATTGCCGGCCATGGTGAAAGCATCACGGATACAGGACAAAGCGAAGGGAGCCGGTTTCGACTGGGAGAAATCCGAACAGGTTTGGGAAAAGGTAGAAGAGGAGATTTCTGAATTCCGATCCGAAGTGGAATCAACTAACCCATCCAAAGAAAAAATAGAAAGTGAATTCGGCGATGTCCTTTTTTCACTGATCAATTATGCACGCTTCCTGGATATCAACCCGGAAGATGCTTTGGAAAAAACGAATAAGAAATTCATCCGCCGCTTTCAATACATCGAAGCAGAAGCCGCTAAAGCCGGGAAGAGCCTGCATGACATGACGCTGGCCGAAATGGATGTCTATTGGAACGAGGCGAAGAAACTTTAGTTCAGTAAGTCTTTGTTCAGGTTTTCGTTTTTGATCATGAGATCAATTCGCATGAACACTCTCCAGTAATGTTCTTTATCCATGTTCGACCAGTGAATGAAATAATAGCGGTACTGGTAGGTCTGTACCTGGCAAAAACAAACCAGTAAAATAACCAGGCTGACAAAGATGCTCTTCAAAAGTTTTTTCTGAATCATCTTCAAGGCATATAGGAGCAAGATGGCGAAGGCAAATGAATATTCCACATAAGGCCTTACACCGAAGCCTCCGCCATAATACCAGCACCACCAGGAAGAGAAAACATAGGTGATGATGGCGAGAAAGGCAAGCAGGCTGTAAAACCGGAATTTCTCTTTTCGAAATAAATAAATGAATCCGGCGAGCGAAAGGAAGAGGAGCGGGGTGTAGACAAACAGACCTTTCTTATAACTAAAAAGTATGTTGAGTAATTGGGGGTTCATCCAATTAAATTTTTCTCCGGGATAGGAGTCGATGAAAAATTCTCCGACCTGAATTTTATAAATAATATTCTGGATGAAGACAATCAGCAGTAAAATGCCAATGCTTGCAATCCACCACAAGGTTTTTCTAAATAAGAATTGAAATGTCTCAACCAGTTTTTCCTTGCTTCCGGTAATAAATGGAATGGCTATAATAACCAGCAGATTAACCGGTCTTATCAATGCAATGATTCCTAAGCTTAAGGAAGCTAAAAGCAACCATCGAAATCTTTTTTCCTCAATAAATAAAATTATGTTAAGCACGAAGACGTGGATGAAAAAGAAGGAATAGATGTGCGACATCGCCGGCTCACACACGGTATAATAAAAAAGGTTTGTTCCAAAAGTTACGGCAAGAAGAATGAAAGAAATCAACCGCTCATCATCGTGATATTTCATCAGAATCTTCCGCAAGAAAATCAGCCCTGCCAGCAGGTAAAAGATGGCTGCTATATTCACAGAAACAGGATATAATTTTGAATACCCGTCAGCCGGCATTCCTGAGAGTAAAGAAGCCGCATGTGCGATGAGGAAAAATGGAAGCATGGCAACGGCTGATCCGCAGTAATATTTATCAGCAAACCGTTCCTTATGCTTAGTCCGGTAATCGTAAAAGGTGTTGACGTTGTAATATTCCTTTTCAACCTTTTCAAAAAATCCGAAGTTCAGATCATGGTAAATAAAGATGGCCGGAAGATAAGCGTAGTAACCCTTTCCGTCGGATTCAACAATGTCTTTCCAGTGATTTCCACCCCATTGAATGTTGGCTGAGGAAACAGTGACAATCGCAAGGATCAACCCCAGTACATACCGGTGTAAATTTTTTTTCAGCATGAGGGAACAAAATAAAAAAAGCATCCCGGAATTTTCAGGATGCTTTTTGATGCTTTGAGATTGAACGAATTAATGTTTAGCAAGATATTCAGCAACTCCCTGGTGAGTGGTTTTCAATCCTTCGCTGCCTTTGTTCCAGTCGGCCGGACAAGCTTCACCATTCTGCTCATTGAACTGCAACGCATCCACCATGCGAATGGCCTCCTCTACATTTCTTCCGAGCGGATTGTCATTCACCACCTGGTGGCGGACAATTCCTTCTTTGTCGATTAGAAATAATCCACGGTATGCAGTCATAGCACCGCTTGCTGCCAGTTCATTATTCTCATTGATGGAATATTCACCTGCAAGCACACCGTAATTGAAGGCAATGGTTTTGGTGGTATCGGCAACAACAGGATACATGATTCCTTTGATTCCGCCCTGGCTTTTCGCGACCTGGAGCCATCCCCAGTGCGATTGCTCCGTGTCGGTTGAACAGGCAACGACAACGGTATTTCTTTTTTCAAATTCAGAAAGCCTGCTTTGGAAGGCATGCAATTCTGTAGGACAAACGAATGTGAAATCTTTCGGGTAGAAGAAGAAAACTACGTGTTTCTTTCCGAGGTATTGATCGAGTGAGAAATCATCAACGATCTGGTCGCCGTGCACAACGGCTTTCGCTTTAAATGAAGGCGCTTTTTTTCCAACTAATACTGACATGTTATTTTTGTTTTTAGATTTTGAATGGTAAAATAATCGGCTGCAAATTTAAGTATTTTGATCGGATCTTATGTCAACAATTCAGACTCAGTGATGAATTTCAACCCGATCATAAACATTTCCTTGCTGCTGCTTTGAGTTCCTTTGGGACGGAGAATTTTTACTTCACCGAATAGCTGTTTCATCTCATCACGAAAAATCATGGCATCGGAGCTTTCAAAAATTTTACAGACAAAATTGCCGTTTGGTTTCAGGAATTTTTTTGCTGTTTCAAGTGCCATCATACACAAATCGTATGAGCGGGATTGATCAACGAGTTTGTTTCCTGTTGTATTGGGTGCCATGTCAGAAATCACCGCATCAAATTTTCCTTTGAAGTCGTACTTTGTCAGGAGATCTTCCAGGTTGAGATCGTTGATATCACATTGAATAAAAACGGCATTCGGCAAATGAACGGTCACCGCTTTGAGATCTACTCCAAGAATTTTTCCCTTCGGCCCGGCTTTCTTTGAAGCATACTGTGACCATGAACCCGGCGAAGCTCCTAAATCCAGCACCGAATCGCCACTTGCGAGAATCTTAAAACGCTGGTCGATCTCTTCAAGCTTGTAAATGCTTCGCGCAGCAAAATTTTCTTTCTGTGCCTTCTGAGCGTAATAATCATTCGGTTTATAAGACATGAGTTCAGATAATTCAGGAGAATAACATTCTCCATCCAGGATGTAAAAGTACAAATTCCCGGAGAGTGCTAACTGGTAGCAAGCGCCAGCCCCGCGCCAAGGAGGATGATGAAAATTTTATAATAATTAAACCGGTGTTCTTCCGAGGTTTCAAAAAGTATCGTGGTAGAGATGTGAAGAAAAATTCCGATAACAATCGCCATGATTTGATCGAAATAAGTTGACATGTTGCTGATTGAATTTTCACTGATCATGTTGCTGATGACAGCGCCAAGAGGAGCCATGCAGGCAAACAGGATGAGATAGAAGAGAGCACTGTATTTTTTTATTCCTGAATCCAGCAGCATGCTCGTGAGTGCAATGGCGACAGGAATGTGATGAAGGATGATTCCTGCCAGCAGGGAATTTCTTGTTTTGTCATCATGGAAATTCTGCACCAGCGGCATTCCTTCCAGGAAACTGTGCACACACAAACCGATCATCAGTGCAAACGGAAAACCCTTGTGCTGATGTTTGTGAATGTGAATATGACCGTGTTCGATTCCTTCGGAAAAAATTTCCAGCATGATTTGCAGGAAAAAACCAACCAGGATGTAAACCCCGATGTTGTTGGTGTGAGCAGAATAAACTTCCGGAATCAGGTGAAGCACACAGATGGCAAACAGGTAGGCTCCGCTGAATGCAAGCAACAGTTTAAGTGCCTGTTTCTTTATTCCGGAAAAAAAGAAAACAGAACCTCCGCTGACGACAACGGTGAACCATAAGAGGAAATAAGAAAAAACAGGCATGGAGTGGAAGGTTAATTTTTTCTTGCAATGAGAATCAGCCGTTCGGAATGTTGTTCATCAAATGCATTCAGCATGTAATCACCGGCAACACGCACGATGGACAGGTTGTATTGGGAGAAATATTTTTCAAAATCTTCCCGGGTAAAGAGGCGAAGCCGCTCGCAGAATTCATACTCTTTTCCCCCGTCGGTGAAGCTGATTTTTTTGAGGATGCTTCCGTTTTCAATTTTTTTCTGAATCCGGAACGATATGCCATCCATCGTTTTTGATTCTTCGGCCACCAGGCGTGATTTCACTTTTACGGAATTCATAAAATCGAGAACAAGAATTCCTCCCTCTTTCAGTGATTCAGCATTGGCGCGAATGGTAAGGGTATGATCTCGCTCTTTTTCGAAGTATCCAAAACTACTGAAGAGATTGAATACACAGTCAAAATAATTGACCCGGAACACTTCCCTCATGTCGTGAATAAAAAACGAAAGTTTTTCATTCTCATATTGCTGATCGTATTCAATATTCTCCGGGGAAAGATCAAAACCGGTAACATCAAATCCCTTTTCATTCAGGTATAAGGCATGACGGCCTTTTCCACAGGCCACATCCAGGATTCTTGCCCCGTTGGCAGGCTTGAGAAATTGAATCAGGTGATCGAGAAACAATTTCGCTTCCTGGTCATCACGTTCTTTGTAAAGAATGTGATAATACGGAGAGTCGAACCAGGATTCAAACCAATTTTTCATGCTGCTGTTTCAGGATGGTACGAATATACGAATCTTAAAAAAGCTACGTTCATAACATTTTCTTTTTCATCAGCGCATCCCTTCACGTGATAAAAGTTTTGTGATTACATTCGCTGAAATAAAACTCTGAAACGGTGACTGGAAAATACAAACTGCTGGCGAAAACGACTTTTGGTTTTGAAGATATATTGGCTGAAGAACTTCGCTTGCTGGGCGCTGAAAACATCGAAAAGGTAACCAGGGCAGTCACGTTCGAAGGTGATGATGAAATCATGTACAGGGCTAATCTCTGGAGCCGGGTTGCCTTGCGGATTTTAAAGCCTGTAAAATCTTTTCCTGCGGGCAGCGAACAACAATTGTACGATGAAGTAAGAAAAATCGACTGGAGCCAGTTTATTTCTGTGGATGATACACTGGCCGTTGACGGAGTCGTCAGCAATTCGGTTCTGAATCATTCGTTGTATGTGGCGTTGAAAACGAAGGATGCCATTGTTGACCAGTTCCGTGATCTTACCGGTAAACGACCTTCAGTGGATACGGCACATCCTACCGTTCGAATCAATGTGCACATCAGCAGGGACGTGGCCAATATTTCACTCGACAGTTCCGGTGATTCCTTGCATAAGCGTGGATACCGCAACCAGACAGGCGAAGCTCCCATCAACGAAACGCTGGCAGCGGGAATGGTGATACTGAGCGGATGGGACCGTAAAAGTCCGCTCATCGATTTCATGTGCGGAAGCGGAACCATTTTGATTGAGGCTGCGTTGATGGCAAGAAACATTGCTCCCGGAATTTTCAGAAATGAATTTGGTTTCCAGCGCTGGAAAGAATTTGATAATGAGTTGTGGGAAAAGATCCGTGAAGAAGCCAAGGCCGGTGAAATCAGCAAAGTTGATTTTCCGTTGACGGGAATAGAGAAATTTGCTCCGACACTTAAAATGGCGAAAGAGAATGCAGGCAATGCAAAGCTGGCAGACAGCATCCGGTTCCAGGCGATGACGTTTGAAGAATATACTCCTGAAGCGCAAAATGGAACGGTGATCATCAACCCACCTTATGGCGGAAGAATTACCGACCAGGATTTGCTGCAGTTGTATAAAACGATCGGCGACAACCTGAAAAAAAAATACAAAGGGTTCACTGCATGGATACTCACGGCTAATAAGGAAGCTGCAAAAAGCATTGGTTTAAAACCATCGCGAAAAATAGAGTTGTACAATGGTTCTCTCGAATGCCGGTTTCTTAAATTTGAATTGTACGAAGGAACGAGGAAGAAAGTAAAGGAAGCCGAGTAAGGAATAAGTGATCATGTTGATGGAATAAAGTACTCCGGAAATTTTTGAAAAAAAAATGAATAGTGAAAAGTGAAGATTGAAAATAGGAATCTTACCATGAAAAAAATTGCACTTTTTACCAGTGGCGGCGATTCGCCTGGAATGAATGCCTGCATACGTGCTGTGGTTCGTTCGGGAATTTTCAAAGGATTGGAAGTTACCGGGATCACTCATGGTTACGAAGGAATGATTGAAGGAAAATTCATTCCCATGAAATCTGAATCCGTCAGCGGAATTATACAACGCGGTGGTACCATCCTGAAAACAGCCCGCAGCAAGCGTTTTATGACAGCAGAAGGAATGAAGCTGGCGTATGAAAATCTTTCCCGCGAAAAAATTGACGGAGTTATTGCCATTGGCGGTGATGGTACCTTCAGAGGTGCTCTTGAATTTAACAGGACGTATGATATTCCTTTTATCGGAATTCCCGGTACCATTGACAATGATCTTGTGGGAACTGATTTCACTCTTGGTTTTGATACAGCCATCAACACGGTTGTGGAAGCGGTGGATAAAATAAGAGATACGGCTGCTTCGCACGACCGTTTGTTTTTTGTTGAAGTGATGGGAAGAGACGCAGGATCCATTGCCTTGCTCAGTGGCATCAGTGTGGGCGCGGAAGCCATCCTGATTCCGGAGACCAAAACACATGTCGACCGGTTGATCAACACCTTAAAAAAAGGATGGCATCGGAATAAGACTTCGATGATCGTGATTGTTGCCGAAGGAGAAGAAGCCGGAGGCGCCTACCAGATTGCAGAACTCGTGAAGAAACAATTCACCAGTATCGAAACACGGGTAACGGTTCTCGGGCATATTCAGCGCGGTGGAAACCCAACCTGCAACGACCGTGTGCTGGCAAGCCGTTTGGGTGTTGCTGCTGTTGAAGCCATGATGGAGGGCAGGAGGGAAGTGATGGCCGGACTGATCAACAATGAAATTTCTTTTACTCCTTTTTCACAGGCGGTGAAACAACACATCATCAACCAGAATCTTTTGAAAATTGCGGAGATACTTTCGCTGTAATTCATTCTTCGGAAAGCAAATATACCTTCTGCCACCATCCTGTTTGGCGCAAAAAAAAACCGGTGCCTTCCAAAGGAAAACACCGGTATAAAAATTTAAAGAAATCAAGAAAGATGTCCGCTGATGAGTTTCGTCATTTCGAACATGTTGACGGTTTTCTTTCCGCCAAAAACTTTTTTCAGGGCTTCGTCCGCATTGATGTTGCGTCTTTCTTTAGGATCCTGAAGATTGTTTTTCTTGATGTAGGCCCAAACTTTCTTCGTAACTTCTGTTCTTGGAAGAGGTTTTACGCCTACAATCGGCTGCAATGCTGTACCGATGTTTACTGGTTTCATGAAAGCTGCATTGGGTTTTCTTTTTGTTTTTGGTTTTGCTGCTTTCTTTACTGCCTTCGCTTTTGCTTTAGGTTTAGCTTTCGCTTTAACTTTCGCTTTAGGCTTTGTAGCCTTTTTTGCTTTTGATTTTTTTGTTGCCATAGTGTGGTTTATATTTAGTGGTTGAAAGATAATGCAAAATCACAATGAAAATACAATGGGTGAAAATATTTTTTCACAGGCCGGTACCGCTTTTACACAGGGTATTAACCACCCGGGATCCCCTTTGTTCAGTGGTGTTCATGCATAATAAAATCTCCGCTTCCCGGTCCTTCATTGAACAGTAAATCGATGCAACTGAGGCCGTGAATAAAACCATGCTTCGCTGAAAACACTTGCCTGTAGCGGTTTTTGGAGGGTTCATCATCCTTCGTCATGGCCGGATTACGATCAAATGCCCGGCGTAAATCAGTTGCAGCAGGCACGTTCACCTCGTAAGAACCGGTAAACGAAATGTCCACAGGAACATCCAGCAACCGGAGGACAGTGTTCAAAAGTCCGAGGTTAAATTCCCACAAGGTCTCAATGGGCTCGTCGTAAAATACCCTGAAGTCATCCTCGTAGTATTCGAAAAATGCTGAGTTGCGGTAGGCTGAAACGATCGACCGCCAGTGTGTTTTCTGCCACTGAGTATCATAAGAAATTTTTACATCGCTGATCGGAATGGTGAATAAGTTGGTATGCTGAACAGGAATAATGAGAGGGAGAATACCGTTGGCTCCATAGATATAGGTACGGTTGCGAAGCGTTTGCTTTACGTAATGTTCCTGTTTCTCAAGAATGATTTTTCCTGCTACTTTGCAAATAGCTGCATAGGAAACAGGAGGAAGATAGGAGGTTGGTAAGAGCGGAATCACGGCAGTGAAATGAATGGCTTAGAGAATATTCAAACCTGTCAGCAGGAAATATTTTTTACCGGATTCATCTTCTCTCATACGCCCCGAGGTCGGGATTGATGCCTTGCGGACGTGCATTTCCTTTCAGATCAAAATTCAGGACAGGGGAAAGGTTGGTGATGGAAATGGCCCCGGCATCAACAGCCATGGAAGTGGAATCAATTTCATAGATGTTGTTTGAAATGTCTTTGAACAAAGGAGAATAGCCTGTGATGACGGAATTGAAACGCAACGTTGAACCGGTCGGTATCGTGTTATCCACCTTCAGCAGGCAATGATCAAACCTGTAATTGTAATCAGCAAGCGTTCCGGATGATGTGGAGTCAAGACCAATTTCATTGTCGGCGGCTCCATACACGATGCAATTGCCAAAGTATGCACTGTCGATCTTCCGGATTCCGTTGTTGTAATAGTTGTTGATGAGGATGGAAGGCGTCTGCCTGTTTCCGCCCGACCAGTAATTGGCAAACGTGCAATGCAGGAACCGGTGGTTTCCTCCGTATAACAATGCAGCCAGGTATTGCCCACTGTTTGCAAAGATGCAGTTGTTCGCCTTTACAGATGAACCCTGTGCCAGCAAGGCAACACCGGCCATGTTCTTGACAATGGTATTGTTTAAGGATAGTGATGTTGTACCGGGCGTGTTAACCGTATCCACCTGCAAACCGATGTTCCCGTTTTTAATGACAGCATAATCAATCGAACAGTTTTTTGCACCGGACCCGATTTCATTCGTGCCATTCACAAGGTTGCTGTGCGTAAGGTTCGATAACCAGATCCTGTCCCACTGCCCGGCTTCATTGTCGAAATTATATCCCAGCCTGTCGCCCTGGAAGGTCACAGGATCAGGCTGTGTACCGTTCACCTTCAGTGTAGCATTGGAAAGTACGATGATTCCTGAGTGCGGGTGAAAATACACTTTGGTGCCTTCCGCAATCGTAAGCGTGCAGCCGGAATCCACCAGGGCATAACCGTAAACGACATGAGGCAAATCGTTCGTCCATGTTTCATTGCAATTCAGGAAAAACAATGAGCCTGTGTTTGCAGGCGCATGATGAAAGTGCGCGCGCTGTCCCCATGACTGGAGCATCACTTTTTGTTCGTTGCCGTTCAGGTCGAATAAAATGGAATCGCTCACCACAAAAGGCGTATTCGGATTGTTCGGGTCAGGAATGGTGACTTCCACGAAAATATAAATACTGTCCTTTGCACCGATGAAGACATTGTTAAAGGTTTTTCCAGGTGTGCCATTTACATTGAGCCGGTAATAAGAAGAATTTCCTGCGCCCAGATGTAACGATGAAATGTTCACGGCTTTGTCGTTGTTGTTGTAAACGAGGAAGACCTGTGTAGCGCTGCCAGTCTGGACAAAAACGGTATCGAAGAAAATGGTATCCTGCGAAAACTCAATGCGTGCCGAAGCATCCGTGATAATCTCATCTTCCTTTTTACAGGACGAGAAGAAAACGATGGCGGTGAGAATAACGACAGAATACCGGATCAGTGATTTGAACATCTTGAGGCAAAGATAGATTTTCGGGAAGAACGGAAAAATCCGGTTAAAATTTCATTGAATAAAAATTCATCAAAGAGAAATCATTTGGCCACCTCTGAAAACATCTTCAGTTTTTTCTGAAGCATCTGCAATTCTTCTTTTGCCTTGCTTAAATTTTCTTCAACTTCTTTCAAAAGACCTCCCATGTTTTTTGAATTGGAGAAAAATCCCAGGTTGTTTTCATATTGGTTGATGGTGGCCTGCAGCCGCTTGATCTTGTCCTGGATGGTGCTGCGTTCCTTCCGCATCAGGTTGCCTGAATCTTCCGACTGGGCAAGAAGTTCCACGTTGTTCCGGAATTTGATGAGGTGCATTTGCGAAGCTTCCAGTTTCAGTGCATCGTACTTGCCGTCGAGTACTTTTTTGTACTTCTCATAAATGCGCTGCTTGTCTTTGTATGGAACATGGTCGATGGTTTTCCATTCGGCCGAAAAATCTTTCAGCGACTTCAGGTCGTCTTCTGCTTTGCCTGCCGGTTGAAACGCTTCCAGCCGTTTGATCAGTTCTTCTTTCTTTTCAAGATTCTTAACCAGGTCGGCATCTTTCTCATTGTAAAATCCCCGCTTGGCTTCGAAGAATTTATCACACGCTTCCCGGAATTTTTTCCACATTTTATTTTCTTCCCATGAATCAATATGCCCGGCTTCTTTCCAGCCTTTCTGAAGCTGAAGGATTTGTTTGGTCGGGGTATCCCAGTCGTCATGCCGTGCGGCTGCAATTTCTTCTGCCTTTGCGATGATGGCCGCTTTCTTTTCTTTGTTCCCCTTATGAAGTTTTTTTATTTCAGTGAAGAAGACTTTTTTATTGGCATAAAATAATTTTAAGGCATTCCGGAATCCTTCCCATAACTTTTCATTTTCCGCTTTCGGAGCAAAGCCGATTTGCTTCCAGCTTTCCAGGATTTTCTGAAGCGTTTCCGTCATCGTCTGCCATTGCTTCGGAGTGTCAAATTTCTCTTCACTGATTTTCACGGCGCGTTCCAGCAGCACTTTTTTTTCTGTGAGGTTGGCCTGTTCTTCTTTCTGACGTTCTTTATAATAGTCACGGATCTTTTGGTACACTTCACCGATCAACTCGCGGTAACGCGTACGGAGCTCCTCGGTTTTTTCAGGAGCAGTCGGGCCCATTTCCGACCATTCCATCCTGTACAATTTGATCATCCGTTCCATTCCACGGATGGATTCAATCTGCAGCAACGATTCAATTTTACTGAGGAGTTGCGTACGGAATTCAAGGTTGCGTTTGAAGTCAAGCTCTTTGAGATCTTTGCTCAACTTCATGTTGTAATAAAAGTTGTGCGTATGCCGGTGGTAAGCACTCTGTACTTCCTTGTATTCGCGGTTCGGAATGTTCCCCACTTCATTCCACCTCGACTGAATTTCTTTGAATGCATTGAACGCTTTCCCGATATTGGTTTCTTCCGCAATCAGTTTTTGCAGTTCAGCGATGATCTCTTCCTTCGCTTTCATTTTAGAATGAATCTCTGCTTTCTTTACCCGCTTGTATTTTGATTCACGGTCACTGAGAATTAAAATGAGTTCATTGAAACGGCTATCTGCTTCTTCTTTCGGAGGCTGGAAGTCGTCTGCATTTCCTCCTTCTGCCAGGAATTTTTCAAGCTGGTCATGTGTAATTGTCTCACAGGCCCGGAGGTACTCGTTCTTGATTTCATCTGCTTTGGCAAACGTTTCTTCTGTCATTTCTTCCTTAACAAGTTCTTCCAAACGTTTGATAATGTCCTCTTTCATTGTTTTAATTTATTCGTACTGTTAGAAATCTTCAGCATGCCGCTGTCTTAAAGGGTTTCAAAAATAGAAAATGTTTTTATATTTCGTGTTGATGTCATAAAGTGTTTGAGAATTTGAGTGTTTGAGTGCGTAAGCGTTTGAGTGTTTAAGTGGTAAGTTTTGGAGGGGAAAGGTACCTGTCAGGAACCCGGTTGTTGTCGTCAAGGCCACCAACCCCCCTTAAATACTTAAGCACATAAACACGTAAAAACTTCCTTGTACCCCTTGCAGGTTTACAAAAATAGTTTACATTTGCACCCTCAATTTCAATAAATCATGAAGGCAGACATTCACCCAAAGAATTACAGGTTAGTGGTTTTTAAAGACATATCATGTGATTATTCTTTTTTAACCAAGTCGACCGTCGACACAAAAGATACCATCAAATGGACTGATGGAAAGGAATATCCGCTGGTAAAGCTTGAGATTTCCCAGATGTCGCATCCTTATTATACCGGTAAGATGAAACTGGTAGATACTGCCGGTCGTGTGGATAAATTCCGCACCCGTTACAGCAAGAAAAAAGAAGTGGCTAAATAATCCATCTGACTTATTGCTCAGAAGCTATCTCACAAGGATAGCTTTTTTTATGAAAACGTTTTTTCTTTTGAAGTGAACAACAGGTTACTGAATTGCCTGCAGAAATGTAACTTTGCATTTCATGCATTCCAAAATTGGCTTCGATGAACTACATTTTATTCGATGATGAAACCCGGCTCAGCCTTCTTCCATTTACGTTTACCCGTCCTGTTGCAGAAATCCGAATCGGCATTCTGACGATTCGTGAAAAGTGGGAGCATTACCTGGATCAACCTGTATCGTATATTACAGAAAAATTTCTTCGTGATAAGTTTCCGCTGAAATCATCCGGAGAGAATATGCTGATCAACGGATCCGTTCTGCCTGACAAGAACCTGTTGAAAGAAATCAATGGTTTAAAACCCGGTGAGTGCCTGGTAAAAGACGAAGTGCTCATTGCCGGTTTTGTTTCGGGTGATGTTCTTTCCGTGATGGAAACAGTATCTGCCGCCGGGATGACTTCAACGAAAGAGTACACGGATGCACTTTTTAAGATCAATGCGAACTGGGATATCTTTTCAAAAAATGAACAGGCATTGAAGGATGATTTTCTGCTGATCACCCAGGGAAAAAAATCGCAACCGCTGAGTGGTACCAACCGGGTCATGGGAGCAGAAAATATTTTCATTGAAGCCGGAGCCCGTGTCGAATGCTCAGTCTTAAATGCAACATCAGGATTTATTTACATCGGCAAAAATGCTGAAGTCATGGAAGGCTCCTTGATCCGCGGACCTTTTTCTCTCGGAGAAGATTCCGTCATCAAAATGGGAACAAAAATTTACGGTGCCACTACCATTGGTCCGCATTGCAAAGTGGGAGGCGAGGTTTCCAATTCAGTTTTGTTCGGTAATTCCAACAAGGCACATGAAGGCTTCCTGGGGAATTCGGTGATTGGTGAGTGGTGTAACCTCGGAGCCGATTCGAACAATTCCAACCTGAAGAATAATTATTCAACAGTGAAAGTCTGGAGTTACCGCGAAGAAAATTATGTGAACACCGGCTTGCAGTTCTGCGGGTTGATGATGGCCGATCATTCCAAATGCAGCATCAATACGATGTTCAATACAGGTACCGTTGTAGGCGTGAGCGCCAATGTTTTTGGAAATGGTTTTCCACCCAAGTACATTCCATCGTATTCATGGGGAGGATCGGAAGGATTCAGCACCTACCGCATCGAAGAAGCCATTGAAGTGGCACAGCGTGTGTATGAAAGGAGAGGAAAAAAAATGGATGAAACAGACCAGGAAATCATGAAATATCTTTTTGACCTGACCACCAAATACAGGGCGTGGTAAAATAATCCCGTTCAAAAACCGGATGCACAAAGTCAGCCATTCGTATTGAAAATAATTGTCAAACACATCACTTTGAAAACTCCTCTTCAACATCAATTCTGTTAGCTGCCATGATTGCCTGTGAATACCTGACAGAACTGCTGCTGGCATGGTAATCGAACAATGGAGAATTCAATTTATCAAGCATGAACAAGATCTCATGCGCATCAAAAAAAGAAAATGAAAGAACAGGATCCTATTGAAATGCAACCTTATGGTTTCGCGAACATCATCGACGATGATACGGAGTTCATTCCGTTGCTTTCCGTCGAAGACGAGGAACACATGAATGCACAGGAAGTTCCGCAGGAACTTGCCATTTTGCCATTAAAGAACACCGTACTTTTTCCGGGTGTTGTGATTCCGATTACCGTTGGCCGCGATAAATCGATTCACCTCATCAAAGATGCCTATAAAGGCGACAAGATCATCGGTGTTGTTTCACAGAAAGATTCTTCCATCGAAGATCCTAAATTTGAAGACCTGAACCAGGTAGGAACTGTTGCTCACATCATGAAAATGCTGAGAATGCCTGACGGGAATACAACGGTGATCATCCAGGGAAAGAAACGTTTCAAGCTTGATAAACTTCAGCAATCCGAACCTTACATCCGCTGTTCTGTCATCCCTTTCCCGGAAGTGATTGCCGGTAAAACCGACAAAGAATTTCCCGCATTGGTAGGTTCGCTGAAGGACATGGCCTTGCAGATCATCCAGCAAAGCCCGAACATCCCGTCGGACGCTGCTTTCGCAATACGAAACATTGAAAGCCATTCGTTCCTCATCAATTTTATTTCTTCAAACATGAACCTCGATGTTTCGAAGAAACAGGAACTGCTTGAAATCGCCGACCAGAAAGAAAGAGCCACCAAGGTACTTGAACACCTCACGAAAGAACTTCAGTTGCTTGAATTGAAAAACCAGATTCAATCAAAAGTTCGTACTGACATTGATAAACAACAGCGCGAATATTTTCTGAACCAGCAGTTGAAAACCATCCAGGAAGAATTGGGTGGAAGCACTCCTGACAGGGAAGTGAGTGAGTTGAAAGAGCGCGCCAAAAATAAAAAGTGGAAAAAAGAAGTAGCCGAAGTGTTTCAAAAGGAAAGCGAACGGCTGGCGCGAATGAACCCTGCAGCGGCCGAGTATTCGGTGCTGATCAACTACCTCGATTTGTTGCTGGAACTTCCGTGGAATGAATATACGAACGATAACTTTGACCTGAAGCATGCGCAGAAAGTGCTTGATAAAGATCATTACGGCCTGGAGAAAGTGAAAGCCCGCATCCTCGAATACCTGGCCGTATTGAAACTGAAACGTGACATGAAATCGCCGATCATGTGTTTGTACGGCCCTCCGGGAGTCGGTAAAACTTCACTCGGAAAATCAATTGCCACTGCACTCGGAAGAAAATATGCGCGGATGTCGCTGGGAGGTTTAAGGGATGAAGCTGAAATCCGCGGCCACCGTAAAACATACATCGGTGCCATGCCCGGACGGATTATTCAGAATCTGAAAAAGGCAAAATCATCCAATCCTGTTTTTGTACTGGATGAAATTGACAAACTCGGAAATGATTTTCATGGTGATCCTTCTTCTGCATTGCTTGAAGTACTGGATCCTGAACAGAACAATACGTTCTATGATAATTATGTTGAAGTGGAATATGATTTATCGAATGTGCTTTTCATTGCCACGGCCAATTCACTGAGCCGTGTTCAGCCGGCGTTGCTGGATCGCCTCGAGATCATTGAAATCAGCGGCTACACCATTGAGGAAAAAATCCAGATTGCCATCAAGCATTTGCTCGCCAAACAACTGGAAGCACATGGATTGAAAAAGGAACACATCAAACTTTCACCTAAGATCATTGAATACCTGATTGAGCGTTACACCCGTGAATCCGGCGTTCGCGGCCTTGAGAAAAAAATTGCATCGCTGGTGCGTGGTATTGCAAAATCGGTAGCGATGGAAGAAAAATACAACCCGGTTATTGCCGAAGAGGATGTTCACCGGATTCTGGGCGCTCCTATTTTTCAGAAAGATAAATACCAGACGAATGGTGTGGCCGGCGTGGTAACAGGTCTTGCATGGACACCGGTTGGAGGTGATATTTTATTTATTGAAGTCAGTTTGAACAAGGGAAAGGGAAGACTTACCCTCACGGGGAATCTCGGCGATGTGATGAAAGAATCAGCCACCATTGCATTGGCTTACCTGAAAGCTCATTCAACTTCACTTGGTATTGATCCGCGCGTATTTGATGAGTGGGATATCCACATGCATGTACCGGAAGGAGCCACTCCGAAAGACGGACCATCAGCCGGTATCACGATGCTTACTGCTCTGGCATCGGCATTTACACAGCGAAAAGTAAAAGATCACCTGGCGATGACCGGTGAAATTACCTTGCGCGGAAAGGTTCTTCCTGTTGGAGGTATCAAGGAAAAAATTCTTGCCGCCAAACGCGCCGGCATCAGGGATATCATTTTATCAATCGACAATAAAAAGGACATTGAAGAAATAAAACAGGATTACCTGAAGGACCTTCATTTCTATTATGTGAAGGAAATGATTGAAGTGGTGAACCTTGCTCTCACGAAAGATAAAGTTAAAAACGCCCTCGACTTCACCATTAAGAATGGTATGGATGGATCGTCAAAGAAGAAAAAAGAAGAAGCCGGGTTGAATTGAATTTTCTTTCCTGCATTTTCCATCCGTCAGTTTGATGGAATAAAAAATGGCTCACCAAATGAGTGAGCCATTTTTTTGAAGGTATGAGGAAGATTACCTGGGAGCAGGAGGTTTTCTGTCGCCCCTTTTTTCCTGGATGAGGTCAAGAAGTTTCCGTTTAAAATCCTCTTCTGCGCGATAGAGTTTCGCAATTTTCTTCATTGGTAAGACCTGTTTGAACTGGGGATTGTATTTTTTCTGCAGGTCAAGTTCACTCTGGCGGGATGCAATTTCAGTATCAATGACTTTTTCAATTTCCTTGTCAGTCATTTCATCGAAATTCATTCTTGCATTGACGAGGTTTTCCCTGCGTGATTTGCGCACAGCTTCCAGTTCATCGGTGTACTTGTTGTACACTGGCCAGAATACTCTTGCTTCTTCCGGCGACAGGTTAAGCCGTTCGGTGAGGAAACCAACTTTCATGGCTTCCACTTTTTCCCTGGCAGGTTTTGGTTCCTGGGCCATGGCGGAAGAAGAAACGAACAGGATCAGAACAGTGATGAGCTTTTTATATTTTTTCATTGGTATCCTTTTATTTAATGTAGACAGTGGTGGAAATATAATGGATGGGTCTTGTGATTACAGGTGGTTTTCAAGTTGTGAAATGTCAATGTCATTATCAATCAGGTATTGTTCCATGCCGGCGTTTTCATTCACTTCAGTGCTCCCGCTTTGAAGTTCCAGCGCTTCCACAAGAGTTGATTCATCCATTGTAGCAAGGTAAGAGGAGTTCTGAATATCATCACACGATAAATAGTTATCCGGAGATTCTACTTTTACCGGTTTCGATAAATACCGGATACCAGCTATGCAAAGAATGATTACCATGACAACTGCTAAAGCGTATTTGGGACGGAGTGAAATGGAAATCCATTCACCGAAAATACTTTTTTTGTTTTTTGCATCAATGATCCGTTGTTGAACAAGAGAAGGCAGAGAATCAAAATAACCTTCCGGAACAGCGAACGGATTTTTTTTGTTCATCCGTTCCAGGTCAGGAAGCTCACTGATTTTATGTTGAATCTCTCCAGCAAGCGAATCAAAATAATTTTCCGGAACACGAAACGGATTTTCCTTTTTTATTTTGGAAAGTTCCGGTGCCAGTTTCTCCAGTTCGTCGTCGCTTAATAAATCGGGTTTCATTTTATTCTGATATGGCTTTTTTGATGGCTGATCTCATGAATGGTTTAATTCGATTTGATGTATTTTTCAATCTTTTTCACTGCATGATGGTAAGATGCCTTCAGCGCTCCTGTTGTCAGGTTCAGTATCGCTGCAATTTCCTCGTATTTCATTCCATCAAAGTACTTCATGTTAAAGATGATCCGCTGTTGCGTTGGCAATTTTAAAACAGCTTGCTGAAGTTTCAGTTGTATCCTGTCGCCGCTGAAATAAACATCGTTTGTAAGATGTCCTGAAAGTTCGTGTTCAACATCACTGAACCGGATGAGAAATCTCTTCTTTTTCTGGTTCAGAAAGGTGATGGATTCGTTCGTGGCAATCCGGTAAAGCCAGGTATACAATTGTGAATCTTCCCTGAACCCGTCGAGTGCTTTCCATACTTTGATGAAGGTATTCTGGATCACATCATTTGCATCATCATGGTCAATGACAATTTTGCGGACATGCCAGTACAAACGCTGCTGGTATTTTCTGACGAGCAGGTTGAAAGCATAGTGACGGGTGTCCTCGCTTTTGAATTGTTCAAGAAGTTCGTGATCGGTATATTCCATCAGGTTGAATCAGGAAAACGGTGAACGGGGAATGGGTAAGGACAACATATTCATCATGCACCGATCCTTCCGTTTCATTAAAAATGCACTTCAGATTTTTTTCGATTCAGCACCTGTTCAGCGGCAGCCACAATGTTTACACTGTCGAGTCCGAATTTGATCATCAGTTGTTCCGGCGTTCCGCTTTCTCCGAAG
The DNA here is from genome assembly GCA_026391945.1 of Bacteroidota bacterium. Taxonomy (GTDB): domain Bacteria; phylum Bacteroidota; class Bacteroidia; order AKYH767-A; family 2013-40CM-41-45; genus JAPLDA01. Next base: position 61,371 of record JAPLDA010000085.1, read on the forward strand.
GAGTCATTCACTGCAACAAATTCCATTGGAACGGGATGGTGCCTGGCAAGAACCTGTGCGATGGCATCGCCTAACCCGCCATGAACCTGGTGTTCTTCTGCAGTGACGACACAACCTGTTTTTTTCACAGACCGTAGGACGGCCTCGGTGTCCAATGGTTTAATCGTATGGATGTTGATGACTTCAGCATGTATTCCCTTCTCTTCCAAAATCTCGCATGCTTCGAGAGATTTCCAGACGAGGTGGCCGGTTGCAAAAATGGTGATATCATTTCCTTCATTCAAAAGGATGGCTTTCCCGATTTCAAATTTCTGATCAGCAGGTGTGAAGTTCGGTACCACAGGCCTTCCAAACCTCAGGTAAACCGGTCCATGATGTTTTGAAATGGCAATGGTGGCTGCTTTGGTCTGGTTGTAATCACAGGTGTTGATCACCACCATTCCGGGAAGCATTCGCATCATCCCGATATCTTCGAGGATCTGGTGAGTGGCTCCATCTTCACCGAGGGTGATGCCGGCATGTGAAGCACATATTTTTACATTCTTATCCGAGTAAGCGATCGACTGGCGGATCTGGTCATACACCCTGCCGGTAGAAAAATTTGCGAACGTTCCTGTGTAAGGAATCTTGCCTCCGATTGTTAACCCGGCGGCAATGCCCATCATGTTTGCTTCTGCAATTCCTATTTGGAAAAACCGATCAGGAAATTCTTTTTCGAATGCATCCATTTTCAATGAACCGGTGAGGTCGGCACAAAGGGCAACGACATCAGGATTTGATTTTCCAAGTTCGAGTAATCCGGCTCCAAATCCAGAACGTGTATCTTTTTTATCGGTGTAAGTAAATTTATTCATGTTGTCTTTTTTTTCTTGACTCTTGATTCTTAATTCCTGACTCTAATTTCCTAATTCAGCACTACTACCTTCGAATCGCCGGACGTAATCGAAAATTTCCGTTCAATGGTATAGATTGATTCTTTGGAATTTCTCGGCCTGAACACAACATGGTAATTTCCTGGTTGCATCACGACGGTTTCCTTGGTGGAATTTTCATCGAGGCTGTACACCAGTTTCATTTCGTTTTTTTCTTCCATAAAAATTCCTCCGTATCCCGGGCCATTCATGATGAAGGTTGCAATGCCGGGTTGTGGAATCTGGATGGTGGTGGTTTTACTTTGGGCAATATCCACATCCGGCAAGTTGATTCTTGGCAGTGTCAGAATTTCAAGATCGTATTTCCCGATGATGTATTTTTCCGTGGTGTTGAAATCCTGTACCACCAGCGTTTTCATATCATTGTGTTTCCTGATGATCGTTTGAAGTTTTTTGTATTCAGGCATGCCCTCAAATTTCAGGTTGAGATAACCCTGTGGTGCGTCAATTCCAACAATGGTGTGTTTCCCCGGAGTAAGAGTGATGGAATCTTTGCTGACGGGAGGAATGGTGTGCACCACAACCTTATACGTAGCCAGCGGATCAATCGTCAATGTATCAGGATTGCCGTGGCTGTTGATGGTATGAATGAAATTGTAGCGGATGTTTCCGAAGGTATCATAAAAAGTCATGTCCACATTGGTCTCCGTCGGTTTATTGTTTGCATCCAGCAGGTTCACCTGCATCGTGGTGTTGTTCAACGCCTGTGATATCACCACATTCAACGCTTCACGGAATGTTTCTTCACTGGTAGCGTCATAATACCTTCCGACACAATCAAACGTTTTTTTCAGGGATTCATCGAGACCCATGCCGATGACAAAAGGTTTGAGCGCCACTCCTTTTTTCTGCAAGGCCAGCGACACCGCGCATGGATCGCCTTTGCATTCTTCAATTCCGTCGGTAACGAGAATGATGATGTTCCTGCTTTTGCTTTGTGGAAAATCATTTGCGCACAATTCAAGTGAACGCGCAATGGGAGTGGTGCCTTTTGGTGAAAGGCCTTTCAAAACTTCCTGGATTTTTGTGACGTTATTTTTTCCGAAGGGAACTTCGAGCCTGGTATCATCACAGTCCTGCGGCGGAAATGGTTTCTGATGGCCATACACACGAAGTGCAAGTTCTATGTTATCCAGTTTCCTGAGGCTATCCAGCAATTGAGTCATCAGTTTTTTCGCCACTTCAATTTTTGTTCCTGTTTGCCATTTCCCATACATACTTTGTGATGCATCAAACAGAAACTCAATCCTCGTAAGAGTGGCATCGTCTTTTTCTTTTTTCTGTTTCTGAGCTGAAGAGGTGAGGCAGGAGGCAGGAACCAAAAGGCAGGACAGGAACAGGTGGAAGATTAAAGATCTTAAATTTGAAATTTGAGAAAAGAGATTTTTCATTTGAATAATCGTTGTTAAAAATTTTCTGAATGAAAGAGAGAACAGTTAATAATCTCCGAGTGTCTCCTCCAGTTGTGACAAAGCTGTTTTCATTTGTTCGTCGTTTGGCGCCACACCGTGCCATTTGTGAGTGTGCATCATAAAGTCCACACCTTGTCCCATCACTGTTTTCATCAGGATCACCACCGGTTGTTTTTTGCCGGTTAATGATTGTGCCTGTTGAATGGTGGCGAGGATTGCACTCATGTCATGACCATCCATTTCGAGAACGTTCCATCCGAAACTTTCGAATTTAGGCCTGAGGTTTCCGTAAGGCATCACCTGTTCCACGGAACCATCGATTTGTTGGTTGTTAACGTCAACGGTAAGAATGATATTGTCGGTTTTCTTCGCACCGGCATACATCGCTGCTTCCCAGATTTGTCCTTCTTCCATTTCTCCATCGCCACACAAACAATACACGAGTCTTTCATCATGATTTAATTTTTTTGCAAGAGCCGTTCCGATAGCAGCCGACAATCCTTGTCCGAGTGAACCGGAAGCAATCCTGATTCCGGGCAACCCTTCATGGGTTGCAGGATGACCTTGTAAGCGGGAATTTAATTTCCGGAAAGTTGACAGTTCTTTTATTTCAAAATAGCCGGTTCGTGCAAGCACGCTGTACCAGAGGGGCGACACATGACCGTTGGAAAGAAAAAAAATGTCTTCACCATTTCCGTTCATGTTGAAATTCTTAGGTTGAAGTTTCAGGAAATGAAAATAAAGAGCCACGAGGAAGTCGGTGCAGCCCAGTGATCCTCCCGGGTGGCCGGAACTGGAACCATTGACCATGCGGATGATATCTCTTCTTACCTGTGAAGCAATGCGCGATAAATTTTCAGGTGTATTCATTTAGAATTTATTGAATGGATTTTTCCGGGAATGAATGATGAATTGAATACGAATTTGAGCATACATGAATTCGATTTTCATTTTTGTCAAAAGTAATTTTTTTGGAATGGAGAAATGTTTTGACGGCCCTGAGTTATCAAGAAAATATGAACATCAATGACGATGCAACCGGAATCAATCTTCGGAGAAGAAATCATCCAGCATTCTCCGGTCTTTTTTGGTTGGCCTCCCGGTACCGGGATCGCGGTAAATGGTAACCCGGGATGCGCGAGCTTTGAAATTTTCAATTTCTTCAGACGGGGTCTGGTCAAGATAGTAATCCGTAATCAGTTTTGCTGATAACCGGTTCTCCGTCAGTCTTAAAATTTTAATAGTTCTTGTCAGCCCTGTTCGTTTGATTTTTATTTCATCTCCTTCCTGAACCATCCTCGACGCTTTGACCGGTATTGCTGAAAGGATGATTCTTCCTTTTTCACAGGCATCTCCCGCCTGTGTCCGTGTTTTGAAAAGCCGTACAGCCCACAACCACTTGTCAATCCTCATTCTTGTGATCTCCGGTTTCATTGCAACAAAAGTATCAATTCGTTGCTTATTAATTTTATCTTTGCCGCCCGAAAATTAACGGAGATCGCGTTGGAGCGACCTTCGGAAACTGAAAAGAAAGCTATTATGAAGTGTGGAATTGTCGGATTGCCCAATGTAGGGAAATCAACTTTGTTTAATTGCCTGAGCAATGCCAAAGCGCAGGCAGCGAATTTTCCTTTTTGTACCATCGAGCCCAACCTGGGTGTGATTACCGTTCCGGATGAACGGCTGAACAAACTCGAAGATCTCGTGAAACCGCAGCGGGTGCAGCCTACAACGGTTGAGATTGTGGATATTGCCGGCCTCGTGAAGGGCGCCAGCAAAGGTGAGGGGTTGGGCAACCAGTTCCTGAGCAACATTCGTGAATGTGATGCCATCATCCATGTGATCCGTTGTTTCGACGATCCAAACGTGGTACACGTGGATGGCAGCGTGAATCCTGTCAGGGACAAAGAGGTAATTGATACCGAACTGCAGTTGAAAGATCTGGATTCGGTCGATAAGAAAATCCAGCGTTTGGAGCGCGTGATAAAAAGCGGCGACAAAGATGCCGTGAAGGGAATCGAAGTCCTTAAAAAATACAAGGCTCATCTCGAATCGGGAAAACCTGCGCGGAGTGTTCAGGTAGATGAAAAGGACCAGGAATTCATTGCAGATATTTTTTTGCTGACGGCAAAACCGGTCATGTACGTCTGCAACGTGGACGAAAAATCGGTTCTTACAGGAAACAAATATGTGGATGAACTGAAAGCTCTCGTGAAAGATGAAAAGGCAGAAGTGCTGATCATCGCTGCAGCCATCGAAGCGGATATCGCCATGCTCGACAGCTTTGATGACCGTGAAGCATTTCTCCATGACATCGGACTCACCGAGTCGGGCGTTACCAAACTGATCAAGGCGGCTTACCGTTTGCTGGATCTCTCCACGTATTTCACTGCGGGAGAAAAAGAAGTAAGGGCATGGACCATCCACCAGGGAATGACGGCTCCGCAAGCGGCAGGAGTGATCCATACGGATTTCGAAAAAGGATTTATCAAAGCCGAGGTGATCAGCTACAACGATTTTATTGCCTATGGCTCTGAAACAGCCTGCCGGGATGCCGGGAAACTGAATATCGAAGGCAAGGAATACGTGGTTCACGACGGCGATGTGATGCATTTCCGGTTCAATGTCTGACGGAAGCCTTTTTTTTCAATAAATATTTTTCAATTTTTAATGATTAATATGTAATTTCGCTACGTCTTTTCAATTTTTGAAGAGTTATTAAAACTGTAGCATACCTAAACGGGGTCGAAATAAAAATCATTCTTTGTGCGTCATTCACGAGATGAAAAAAGTTGAACACATTTTTTACAATCTACATCAATGAGAATCAAGATTTCCTTTTTGAAAGTTCATGGGAGTAATGGTTTAGTCCCTCTTCATCATCAGAAAATTATTTCCGCATTCATGGAAGAAGTGATCCGTGAACTTCCTATCCAGTCGGAGTTTTATAATTTTTCTTCTTTGAAGGGAACTTCGAAAGTTCAGAACGGGCAAATCCGTTTTCTTTCATCCAAAATATCGCTGGTGATTTCTGCTCCCGAGGCGGAATTTGCAGAGCAACTGGTGAAGAAAATATTTGACCGGCGACTGGTGAGTTTTGCCAAACTCACCCTGGTTCCCAAAGCGTACCAGGTCATTCCTGACCCTGATTTTAAAACGGTCATGAAATATGTCTGCATTTCTCCGCTGGTTCCGCAACAACCTTTTATTGCGGAAGACATTGCTCCCGAGCCGCTGGATCCGCGCACCCAGGAAATTTCCGATTTGTTTTTCGAGACCATCCTCAACCGGATGGAACAGGCAGGGTTTACAGAAAAACAGCTCAATGAATTTGCGGAATTCGAAATCACTCCCGATCCGCAGTATATCGACCGTCTGGTTGCATCACAAAAAAAGTTTGCCCGCATTTATAAAAACAATTTCAACCAGACTATTTTCGGATACCTGCTTCCTTTCACTCTTCATGCACATCCGCAGGTACATAAGTTCATCTGGGATTGCGGAATGGGGTTGTTTACCACGCAAGGTTATGGTATGATTGACGTGGTCGGAAATGAAGCAGCAGCTGACCTTTCGGATACCCAGGCTCCTCCTGCTGAAAATTAACACGGGGAAATTACTCGATATTTACTTTAAGGATTTTTTTCGCTTTGTATTCACCATTCAGGCTGACCACGAGAAGATAAACTCCTTTCTGGAGCCCTGCGAAAAAGTCAACATTTAAGTCGGTTACAGCCGTACCTTGCCCGGTACTTGAATTATCATAGAGGTACAGGTACCTGGAAAATTGTATCCTGTCAAATACATCAAAAAGATAAATGCTGATGCTGGTGGGAAGAAGACTTTGTTTGACGTACACATACAATAAATTATCGCAGCCGGTTTTGGAAAATGCACTGACGGGATTCGGTGAAAAATCAAAATCGAAATTATCGCAGATGCCGGGATTATTCGGAGTTACTCCTACCAATCCACCCCAGTATTGAGCCGCACACTGGTTGCGGTATGTTTTTCCATCGCATCCGCAAACGGGCTGGTAACAATCGTAGCATTGATGGTATGGATCGGCCCGGGTGCTGTCTTTACAGGTGATGTAGGTCTGCTGACCTTTTCCAAAAAATGGAATCAATAAGAAAACAAGGAGAAGATATTTTTTCATCATGCGACCGTAAAAGTAGTGATTCATCCTCCGTGAGTCAAATTTGTTCGGAGACCTTAACGTATCTTTGTGTGAATGGATTGTAATCACCTGTAAAAATGAATTTCCTGGCTCATCTTTATCTTTCGGGCGACGATCACCAGTACATGATTGGTAATTTTATCGCTGATTTTGTGAAGGGGAATAAAAAGGATTTGTACCCGTTGAAGATCAAACAGGGAATCGAACTGCACCGGATGATTGATGATTTTACGGATCATCATGAAATAACAGAACGAAGCAAAGCACGCCTGCGGCATAAGTATGGAAAATATTCAGGTGTGATTGTCGATTTGTATTATGATCACTTCCTGGCGGCTAACTTTGGAGAGTTTCATAAAATGACGTTGCATGATTTTTCAAAAAGCGTCTATGAAATTTTAGAAAAGAACAGGGAAGTCCTCCCGGAACGAGTTCATCATTTTCTCCCCTTTATGATGGAGCGGAACTGGTTGCTCAACTATGCGAGCATCGAAGGAATAGGACGGGCTTTGACCGGTTTGTCAACCCGCGTTTCATTTGAAAATAAAATGAATGAATCCACCGTTGACCTGCAGGAACAGTATGCATCATTTGAAAATGACTTCCGGGAGTTTTTTCCATACCTCGAATCGTTTGTGAAGGATCAGATTGTTCGGTTTGATTTGTAAAACATTTCGAAAAAAATGGAATGAAATCATACTAGACACCGAATTGAATGTTAATTTCGCGACTGTGAATCGTACTCTCTTTTTTATACTCTTTTATCTCTTCGTTTTGGATGCTTCAGCCCAGGAAATGTGGGGCTTCAGCAACAGTAATTTCAGCGGTAACATGGGGATTTATCTGAATCCTTCTGTGATTGTTGCGGCACCGTACAAATATGAATTTCATTTGATCAGCGGAGATGTATTCGCCCAGAATACGTACGGCTATGTTCCCCGCAGCCATGATGCTATTATGAATGCGATCAAAGGGAAATCGTCTTCAGTCCCCGGCGAAAAGGATTTTTATGATGTGTATAATGACCATCCGCAGACTGCCTATGCTCATGCCAACATAACCGGTCCGGCATTTTTTAAAAATGACGGAATGAGTGCATGGGGAGTTCACCTCGGTTTCAGGAATGAAGCAAGCGCCAGCAATGTGTATTCTCCGGTTGTCAAATTTGTCTATGAAAAATATGATTACCTCCCGTTCGTTGGACAGCATTTTTCCGGCGGAGATTTTTCCACTGCTTACCTGAGCTGGGGAGAACTGGGTGGAACCTACGGTAAGGTCATCTCCGAACGGAACGATGGTTTCCTGAAAGTAGCCGGCACGCTGAATTTTCTTGCTGGCTTCGACGGCATGTACATGGATGTGAGAAAAGTGGATTTTTCAGTTTACGATTCTTCAACAGCCGTGATTCATACCATGGACGCCACCATCGCACATGCCTTAGCTTCCAACGGAAGTACAGGATTCGGAAGCTTTGTCACCTTGCGCGGAATCGGTGCCAGTACCACGCTTGGAGCCACCTACATCCGGCACCGGAACCGGGGAGGTTTTGACTGTAACAAAACTTCCGACAACATCCGGAAGTACCAGTACAGGATTGGTTTGTCGCTGATGGACTTCGGGTTCATCCGTTTCAATGACCAGGCGCAAATGCTGAACCTGAACACTACCACTGATAAATTCTGGAGCAGGATCGATACGCTGAAGTTTCATTCGTTCGGTCATTTGGATTCGCTGCTGAGCGGACATGTGAATGGCTCAACAGGAACCATGGTCAATGAATCCTTCAACATGTACCTTCCTTCTGCCATCAGCATTCAGTTTGATTATTCTTTTTCACCTCATGTGTACGGGAACATTTCGCTGGTAAACCGGATTTTTTTTACAGCTGCACAGGTGGCAAGAGGCAACCAGATGGATCTTTCACTTCGTTATGAAAAAAGAAGGTGGGAGGTCACGGGCGATTTTACACTTTATGAATACAAGGTTCCGGAAGTCGGATTAGGTTTCCGTTATTGGATTTTTGTTTTAGGAACCGACCGCCTGATGGAACTTTTAAATTTGACCGACCTCAGAAGTTTCGATGTCTTCTTCGGTCTCAAATGGAATGTATGCGACTGGAATAAAAAATCAAAAGGAAGCTGCCCGGCTTATAAAGATTAATTTTCCTTCTTCAACAATTCATCCTGTTTAGCAAAGATTAACTTCTCGTTAATACTTTTTAAGAGAGTTGATGGTTAGTTTTATCCGGTTGATGAATTGAACCAGGTATCACCGTCACCCGAAGACAAAAAAAATAAATTCATATTTATGAAACATGCGTTTGCTTTTCTGACCCTGTTATTTTTTTCTGTTTTTTCATTTGCCGAAGATGCCGTTAAAACCTGCATGGCAACCAGGATCACAGTGGCTCCGAAGATTGACGGCGTATTGGATGATGCCATCTGGACGACTGCCATTCCGATTTCCGATTTCGTGATGAGCAGGCCGTTGGAAGGAGGAAAACCAACTCAACTTTCTGAAGTGAGAGTTGCTTATGATAACAAAGCCATTTACGTCGGAGCGATGTTGTATGATACGCATCCCGACAGCATCCTGCATGAATTGGGAAACAGGGACGACTACGACCTGAATGCCGACAATTTCCGTTTCGTTGTTGATCCGTACAACCTTCGCCAGGATGCATTTGATTTTGGTGTGTATGCTTCGGGCGTGCAGACGGATTCAAAATTCACCGATCCTACTTTTAACGCAGTCTGGCAGAGTGCCGTAAAAATAAATGACAAAGGATGGGTGGTGGAAATGAGGATTCCGTATTCAGCCATCCGGTTTCCAAAAAGAGATGTTCAGGAATGGGCGATGCAATCGACACGGTATATCAGGAGAGCCCGTGAATTTGATCAGTGGTCGCTTACTCCTTCCACGGCAGCCAATGCACAGGTGTTCTGGGGAACGATGAAAGGAATGGACAACATCAAAACTCCGCTGCGCTTATCGGTGACACCTTATGCTTCCACGTACCTCGAACGGTCGCCTGATTTTTCGTCCGCAACAGAATACCATTATTCCAATTCCTATTCTTACAACATGGGCGCTGATGTGAAATACGGAATCGATGACCGGTTTACACTCGACATGACCTTGCTTCCCGATTTCGGACAAACACAATCCGATAATAAAATTAAGAATCTCAGTTACCGCGAAGTGACCTACAATGAAAACCGTTCGTTCTTCAAAGAAGGAACGGATATTTTTTCGAAGAACGGATTGTTCTATACAAGAAGAATAGGGAAGACGCCGACTTTTTTTTACAACGTACTCGATTCGTTGCAGCCCGGTGAAACGGTTGAAAACAATCCATCGAGAGCGAAGCTGCTGAATGCATTTAAAATTTCCGGGCGAACGAACCAGGGAATGGGAATCGGTTTGTTCAATGCCATCACCGGCAACACGTATGCGGAATTACAGGATGCCGAAGGGAAAAAAAGAAGGGTGCTCACCGAACCTCTTACCAATTACAATGTACTGGTTGTGGATCAGCAGCTGAACAATTATTCAAATGTGTATTTCATTAACACCAACGTGATCCGTGATAAGAAGTACAACGATGCGAATGTTACAGGTTCCGGTTTCACTCTCGCCGATAAAAAAAACAGGTTTGCCGTGGATGGAAGTTATTCACTCAGCCAGTCGCTGGAGAAAAACGATTCGGTTGACAACCGGTTCATCAACACGATGGGTTATAAATATTTCATCGGCATCAGGAAGATCAGCGGGAACTGGCAGTATGGAATCAGCCGAAACAAAATCAATGATACATACAACCAGCTTGATCTCGGGTATTACACGATTACCAACCATCAGAACACAAGAGCGTATGTTACTTATCTCTGGTACAAGCCATGGAAGGGTTTTCGAGAAGGGAACATCAATGTTGCATCCGATTATTCTATCAATCCCATAACAGGGAAAAGAACTTTGTTCCAGCTTTACCTCGATGCATTTGCAAACCTGCTGAGTTACAACCAGGTTTTTTTCGGCGGAGGAATTGTCCCGGTTGCAAGCTTTGATTACAACGAGCCGAGAATTCCCGGGCGGTTCAACAAGACGCAACGGTTCTGGTATGCGTATATGGGTGTGAGCACGGATTACCGGAAACGACTGGCTCTTGATTTCAGTTTCAACCCGAGCAATTTCATGGATCGTTTTGTATCGGAAGGGCTCAACACCAACACTACGTTGCGTTACCGTTTCAGTGATAAGTTTACGCTGAAGTTCACCAATAATTTCAATTATGATCCGTACAACTTCGGTGTAGCGGATTACTCCAATCCCGGTGAAATTATTTTCGGGCTGAGGGTGATGAATACGTATGAGAACATTCTTTCAGGAAAATATTTGTTCAAGAACGACATGGCGCTGACGCTGAATGCAAGGCATTACTGGTCGAACGGGTATTACCGGAAGTACCTGACGTTGATGGATAACGGTGACCTGGTTGATAATAATACGTACACGGGCAACAACAATTTTAATTACAACACCTTCAACATTGATTTTGTTTATTCGTGGCAGTTTGCACCAGGAAGCAATTTGTCGGTCGTTTATAAAAATGCAATTGAAACACAGACGAACATGATCTCTTATAATCTTTACAACGATTTTAAGTCAACGATAAAAGCTCCACAGACCAACAGCATCTCGGTTAAAGTTTTGTATTACCTGGATTATTCTTCGGTAAGGAAGAAGTAGGTTGGGAGTAATTGAGTGTTTAAGAGTTTGAATGTCTGCTGCTGTGCTGGCATGTTTTTCAACCTGTTCCGCGACTCTTGTGTTTTAAGTTGAGAAAAGTATTGTTCAAATAGCGTTATGGATGTGTTACGGCAATCACAAGGACTTCATTCTTAAATTTCAATTTATTTATTCACCGAACATGGTGAGAACAGCTGCTTTTCATGCGGCTGCCCTGATGCAGCATAGTTTTCTCTGGGACGAGACGACCCGAAAGTTGCGATTATTTTGTGTATATCATTAGAAAAATGTTTGTCATTGAAACAAGGAGAGCATACAGATAAAATGATCTTACCCCTAATTTTTCTTTTATTAAAAATACCAGGGATACGACTGGTAAAACAAATGACAAGACTAACATAGGAAGCCAAAGGAGTTCGAAGATGGCACCAGCAAAGGCAAAACGATAAACGTCTGTTATATGCACGAGGCACCAAAATGTCAAGAGGAGTAAACTCAGCAGAAAACAAATTTTACTCATTCCTGAACGCGTGTAGGTGACTGATTGGCGCTGCATTCGTAAGGAATTATTTTATTAATGAGACTATGATTTCAGAAGTCGCCGAAGGCGGCGTACTGAAATCATAAAGTCGAATTAATCCCGAGCAACGTCGAGGGATTTGGTCAATACCCCGCAGCTCTGCTGCGGAAAATGATATTCATATTGATACCTCGCAGCTTGCTGCGGGGTCATTCATTGATCGGTCTGCAGGAAATTATTTTCCCGGATTCTTTTTCATGTCTTCCAGCATCCGGATGATCTTATCCAGTTTTTCAACTTCGATGGTGTTGAGTTTTATCTGCAGGGCTTCAATTTCAAGCTTTGCATCAATGTTGGTTTGATAATCGGCCTGCGCCTGTGCCCGGTCACGTTCGTTCTGCCTGTTCTGCGCCATCATGATGATGGGTGCAGCATAAGCCGCCTGCGTGGAGAAGAGCAGGTTGAGCAGGATGAACGGGTATATATCCCAGTGATACACAAAACCGACTAAGTTTAAGGTCATCCAAAACATGACCAGGATGGTTTGGATAATGATGAATTTCCATGAGCCCATTCCATTTGCCACTGTGTCAGCGAGCCGCTGACCAAATCCCAATGTTTCAGCATGCTGCTGATGCCAGTTTTTCTTTGTTGCCATGATGATCTTTTGAAATTATTTTGAAGGAGAGTAAATTGAAAATTCTTCTTCCGTGAAAGTATGAAATAAAAAATCATCGCATGATCCCGGACATGCTGATTGTTTCAACCGGTTATGGTCAGACAGTCTTAAAAAGCAATGGCGCTGATGGGATGCATTTCCCATGAAGTGTTTGGCCTGAATCCGGTAGGTCCCACAGTTCCCGGTGCATGATCGATGTCGTAGAAAAGGCTGCCATGCAACGTGGTGACAGGCAATGGCGGCGAGAACATGGTATAGGAAGATTGCCCGCAGAAATCGGTGCCGAAACGGTTTTTGATGAAGTCGCGTGTTGCTTTAATGGTGTTGTAAGACGAAGAAGAAGTAGAGGGTAGTCCTGATATTTCACAATTGAACAGGTTGGCAGATGTACCCGGTGCAGCATCACCAATGATGAGATGGTAATCATTATCGCTCTCACGTTTGATGGCATACAAATAAGAAGTGGTCACGGCAACATTCCTGTTTTCCTGGCTTACACGATTGGACGAATTGGTAATCGGCAGCGCCGACATATAAACGTCTGTTTGCAATGTGCTGCGAAGAGAAACAATGGATCCATAACTGACCATTGCAGAAGTAGAAAAAGATTTTTTTGCTGTTGCACGCGCACTTCCCGAAAAAGTATTGCTGCAGCCAGTAGCGGTAGTTATGACTGTGTTAGGCATTGAGGCCGCTCTTTCTTCCTGTGCTTCTTCATCGGGAACTTCCACGCGAGTTACGTTAATGTATTTGCCATTCGTAAACCACACTGCTGAGTTGCCCTTCATATCAGCGATCGATGTAATAACAGTTGGCCTTACTGCAGCTTTTTCCATCGACTGACCGGAAGAAGGCTCCACTTTGTTTTCGTTATTTTTATTGCAGCTGAAAATAACAGTGGCAGCAGTTGCCAAGGAAATAATACCGATGTAAACAGAGTGTTTTTTCATGAGGTTTGTTTTGTATTGGTTACAAATAATGAACGTCCGCAGGAAGGGAATGAAGCTAATACTGGTAACAGTTTGGTGCGCCCGGAGGCGGATTCGCAGTTGAGAAATCAAATATAGAAGAATTGTCCGCTTCAATTCTGTTTTTTGCATTAATTTTTGAGACCCTTAAGAACAGGCAACTTCATCCTTTTGTTCATGAGAAGTAATGGAAGAGAAAATGCTCTGCGGGATATCTTCGACCATTTTTTATCCGGGAAGAAACCGGAAGGAACCTTCATCACCGCTGAAAAAGTGCTTCTTCAAAAATCGTCCGGCATTTTTATTCTGTTTAATTAGCTGATATAGAATAATTTAGGCTTAGTGAGTTTTGTCATTTTTTATTTTTCAAATTACCTCTACACTTGAAAATGTTTTGAGATTTCTCAGCGGTTGTTTTGAGGAAAATTTATCCGGATAAAAATGAAAAAGAAAGACGATACCAACAGTTGTTCAATAATTCTAAGGTTAAAAATTATTCTGTTTTTCGGAGTCATTTTTTCCGGCACTCAAATTTATTCTCAACCGGTTTGCAACGCACCGTTCGGGTATTACATGCTTACGAATACCGATAGCATGCATTTTATTTCATCCGGTGTCAATGATTCAAGCGCACACTATTCATGGAGCTTTGGTGACGGAAATAATTCCGACACGGTGAATCCCTGGCATGTTTTCCCTGCATATGGAAACTATTTTGTTTGCCTCACTGTTTATGATTCGACCGCAGCGGGAACCTGTTCTGCAACCTGGTGCGACAGTGTTCATGCTTTCCCACAGCCGCCGGTTTGCGATGCACAGTTCAGTTATTATACACAAGGCAACCCCGACAGTTTGATTTTTATTCATACAGGGAGCAATCTTCCGGGTACTGTATATGCATGGAATTTTGGCGACAGTTTAACGTCTGCAGATACGAATCCATGGCATCTTTTCGCGCAACATGGAACCTATCTTGTTTGTCTGACCGTATATGATTCCACGGCAGGAGGCACTTGTTCTTTAACCTGGTGCGATAGTGTACGGGTGGTTCCACCGCCTCCCGCCTGCAATGCTGAATTTATTTCTTACATGATTCCCAATGACAGCGTGCAATTTGTTGCTGCCGGGAATTCAGCCGGATCCGTTTACCTGTGGAGTTTTGGTGACACGTCCTATTCCACACTGGTCACCCCCCGGCATCATTATGCACAGTATGGAACTTATACGGCTTGCCTCACGGTGTATGATTCAACTGAGTGGGGAACCTGCACAGCTACCTGGTGCGACAGTGTGCCGGTAATTCCGATGCCGCCGGATTGCAATGCAGAATTTTCATCCTTGCCTGCCGGTACAATCGACAGCATCCATTTCATACATACCGGTAACAATCTTTCCGGAGCTATTTATTCCTGGAACTTCGGCGACAGCATGGTATCCGATGTCATCGATCCATGGCATTCTTTCACACAATATGGAACCTATTATGTTTGTCTTACCGTTTATGATTCCACAGCCGGTGGAACCTGCTCGCATACCTGGTGCGACAGCATTAGTTTTATTCTTCCTCCGCCAAGTTGCGATGTTCAGTTTTATTATTATTCCCCGATCAATACCGACAGTGCGTATTTTGTTTCGACGGGTAATGTTCATGCCGGCATGCATTATTCGTGGGACTTTGGCGACAGCACTTATTCAACAGATGCTAATCCTGCTCATCAGTATGCTCAGTACGGAACGTATTATGTTTGCCTGACGGTTTATGATACCACAGCCGGCGGAACATGTAGCTACACCTGGTGCGACAGCATCAGCATCTTTCTTCCGGTTCCTTACTGCGATGCACAATTCTACTATTATTCAGTAAGCAATCCCGATAGCGTACATTTTATGCCAGCCGGAAATAACGGGGCTGGTTCATTGTATACCTGGGATTTTGGTGATGGCAATAGTTCTTCCGATTTTAATCCCTGGCATTTATATGCTTCCCACGGTACCTATTATGTCTGCCTGACCGTGCATGATTCCACTGCCGGCGGAACCTGCTCGCATACCTGGTGCGACAGCATCTATGCTTTTCCGCCGCCGCCATTCTGCGATGCAACATTCAGTTATTTTTCCACGAACAGTCCTGACAGTATTTATTTTTCCTCTTCACAAAATAATATTCCCGGCACTTTGTATTCATGGGATTTTGGGGACGGAAACTTTTCTTCCTCGGTAACTCCGCTGCACCTGTATGCACAGGACGGAACTTATTTGGTTTGCCTGTCAGTCTATGATTCCACTTCCGGTGGTACCTGCACGGCAACCTGGTGCGATAGCGTACATGCTTTTCCTCTTCCTTCCTGCAACGCACAGTTTACGTATTCCTCGTGGAATAATCCGGACAGCATCCATTTTATTTGTTCGGGAAGCAATCTTTCCGGAACCATTTATTCCTGGGATTTCGGCGATGGCGCTACTGCCGTTGGTTTCAATCCGTGGCACTTATATGCCCTGGATGGGAGCTATCTTGTCTGCTTGTCGGTGTATGATTCTACAGCAGGCGGAACCTGCACGACAGCCTGGTGCGACAGCGTGCGTGCAATAACGGCTCCTCCTGTATGTGATGCACACTTTTCATCCTATTCAATCAGTGACCCCGACAGCGTTCATTTTGTGCTGACGGGCAGTAACCAACCGGGGACATTATACGCATGGAGTTTCGGTGACGGAAATTCATCTGTCACCAGCGATCCATGGCATGTGTTTGCTCTATATGGCGGATATGAAGTCTGCCTCTCCGTTTATGATTCCACTGCCGGTGGAACCTGCACATTCACGTGGTGCGACAGCGTATATATAATACCGATTCCTCCGTCCTGCAATGCTCAGTTCTATTACTCCTCGTTGAGTAACCCTGACAGCGTGCATTTTGCTTCATCCGGTGGCAACACATCATCTGCAATCTATGCGTGGGCCTTTGGCGATGGCGGCACCTCCAATTTGATCAATCCATGGCATCTCTATGCACAACCAGGAACTTATTTTGCATGTCTCAGCGTGTATGATTCTACTGCCGGCGGAACCTGCACTTCCACATGGTGCGACAGCGTGCATATCATTCTGCTACCACCGTCCTGCAATGCCCAGTTC
>JAPLDA010000028.1 GCA_026391945.1 Bacteroidota bacterium
AAAAAACAAAATAAAAAGTAATCCGGATCATTTTCTCTTTTGATGCCTCCAACGATCTTTACTCCATCAATTCAAAAAACAACCCGATGAACCCGGCAGTTACTGAAACTTTACTTATGCCTGCAGACAACAAGTACCTGCTGCAGCCTTCCATTCAGCAACTGCATGATGATGCGAACGTGTGGCTGTCGGAACTGGAGTTTTATAAAACCGAACTGAGTTTCCTCTCGAAGATCTTTGAAAAATATTTCCTGCGCATCAAGGGAAATTACAAACTGATCGACCTGATTACTCTTGAACTCCGCGTGAAATCATTCCGGAGTAAAAAGCTGGCCGATCTTTACAAGGATATTCTTGATCATGAAAACCACCTGTCGGATCTCGAGGCCGATCTTCCTGTTCAGGACGAACAGGCGACCCGGGAAGAACATAAAAAGCACGAAGAAGACTTCCGGGAATTTACAGGTGAAGTGAAAAATTTAAAACGGGAAGTATTCAGTTTCGTGGAAAAAGAGCTGAAGATTGCTGCCAACGGCGGGAAGTAGTAGGCCACACATATACACGCACAAAAACCCAAACTCTGTCCCCTCGGAGATTGGGTTTTTTAATTTTGTTCATCGGAAAAAAATACAAATCGTTGGTCCGTTTTTCATCCGATTCCTTTTTCTTAAAAAATCTTTCCTTAATTTTCCATTCTCATTCACCGTATTTTCTTTCTGAAAATTGCCATGATAAAAAAAATCTCCATCATCCTGTTCGTTTTTTTCATCACCTGTTCCGCACATGCACAGCTTTTTCCCTTGCATGATTCCATTCCCATGCGCGACGGAAAAAAATTAGCCGCCGACGTGTACATCCCTTCCGGCTCCCAGCAACGCCCCACCATCCTCATCCAGACACCTTACAATAAAAATTACTACCCGTTTCTCGGCTTGCCACTGCAGGTGGGAATGAACATCAACAGCAGTCAGTACAATTTTGTGATTGCCGACTGGAGATGTTTCTACGGATCAACGTCAGCCTGCACCAGCCAGGTGAACCGCGGCCGCGACGGTTATGATTGCGTGGAATGGATTGCCCAGCAGCCCTGGAGCAACGGGCTGATTGGTACATGGGGCCCTTCGGCACTCGGCATCGTTCAGTTCCAGACTGCGAAAGAACATCCTCCGCATCTCACGTGCTGCATCCCGATCGTGGCCGGAATGCGAACCACTTACCTCCGCTACTTTCCCGGCGGTGTGTACCGTACCGAATATGTGCAGATGCTCGACCTGCTCGGATACGGTTTGTCAACGATCCTGCTTGCTCATCCTGTCCACGACATCTACTGGACGATTGCAGAGAACACGACATTTTATCCCGACTCCATCCGTGTGCCGATGTTCATGATCGGCGGTTGGTATGATCATGCAACGGAAGAATTGCTTGAATCGTTCGAAGGCATCCGCACACAAAGTGATCCCGCCGTTCGTGCGCAGCATAAACTTATCATGGGTCCGTGGACGCACAACACGGCTTCATCGGCGCCTGATTCTGTTGGTGCGTTAATTTATCCGCAGGCCATGAATGTGAGTGACTCGCTTGCCAGAAAATTTGCCGACTATTATTTACTGAATGCCCTGAACGGCTGGAACAGCAGGCCCGTGGTGGATTATTTCATCATGGGAGAAAATACCTGGAACAGCGACACGTCATGGAACACGAATAATCTTTCCGCAACCAACCTGTACTTTCATTCCAATGGAACGATGGATCAGGCCATTCCGTCCGCTCCTTCCGATTCACAAACGATCGTGTATGATCCGCACAATCCTTCGCCGACTGTCGGAGGACCCACATTATTGCATACACTCAACCAGGGACCGTATGATCAAACAACCGTTGTGGAAAGCCAGAATGATATCCTCACCTACACGACCGATACACTCGTGCAAAATGTAACACTGCGGGGAAAGCCCGTTGCGCATTTAAAAGTTTCTTCCGATAAAACCGACACTGATTTTTCCATTCGCCTCACCGATGTTTACCCCGACGGCCGTTCGATGCTGGTGCTGGATGGAATAAGAAGAATGAGATTCCGTAATGGTTACGCAACGGCTGATACGTCAGCCATGATACCGGGAACTGTTTATCCGCTCGACATGGATTTGTTTGCGAACACCTCCATTACTTTTCTTGCGGGCCACCGCATCCGCGTGGACATCACGTCATCCAACTATCCGCGTTTTGATTGTAACCTGAACAAAGATGAACCGATGTACACGTCGGGCGATACGCTCATTGCGAACAATACCGTTTACCTCGACAACAGCCGCGCATCTTTTATTTCGCTGATGACAACCAGTTTCCCGACACAGGTTTCAATATACAGGGATGCATTTGATTTCACTGTCTTTCCCAATCCTTCTCCTGAGTTTGTCACCTGC
Source organism: Bacteroidota bacterium (assembly GCA_026391945.1). Lineage (GTDB taxonomy): Bacteria > Bacteroidota > Bacteroidia > AKYH767-A > 2013-40CM-41-45 > JAPLDA01. The sequence continues at coordinate 2,427 of JAPLDA010000028.1, forward strand.
ACGTGGACGATTGAAAAAGAATCAACGGTAAAAATTTCATTGACGGATGTTACCGGGAAAGAAATTCTCATCCTCGAAAAAAGAAAACAGGAGCCCGGGAACTACCAACAGAAAATTGATCTCTCAGCACTAAGTGAAGGAATTTATTTTTTGAAACTGAGCGTGAACGGGATGACGTCTGTAAAAAAACTGGTCCGGATTTTTTAATGATTCCACCACCCGGCAGGTCGCGCAGCACCCAGCCCACTTATTTGCTTGCAACGTCCGCCTGTTCCCCTATCCATTTGTTCACCTTGGTTTCGAGAACAGCCAATGGAAGGCAACCGCTGTCGAGGATGATGTCATGAAATTTGGCGATGCTGAATTTCTGCCCGAGTTCTTTCTCAGCCCTTGCACGCAGTTCCCGGATTTTCAACTGCCCGACCTTGTACGAAAGCGCCTGCCCGGGAATGGCCATGTACCGCTCTATTTCAGAAGTGATCGCTTCCTTGCTTTCTCCTTCGTTGTCGAGCGAAAATTGAATGGCCTGTTCACGCGTCCATCCTTTTACATGCATGCCCACATCCACAACGAGGCGGATGGCGCGGTGCATCTCTTCACTGAGCGCGGCAAAATACTGGTACGGATCCTTGTAAAGTCCCAGCTCTTTACCGAGCGATTCGGTGTACAGCGCCCATCCTTCACCATAGGCGCCATACCAGTTGAACCGGCGGAACTCCGGCAGCGAATCATTTTCCTGCTGTAGCGAAACCTGGTAGTGATGTCCCGGGATGGCTTCATGCAAAAACAAATCTTCCATGCCGAAGGTGTTAAACGTTTTCGGGTCGGGAACGGGAACATAAAATATTCCCGGCCGCTTGCCGTCGGCTGAACCCTGGTTGTATTCGGCGCTGGAACTGGCTTCGCGGAACTTCTCCGTTTGCCTGATTTCAAATTT
>JAPLDA010000033.1 GCA_026391945.1 Bacteroidota bacterium
CCACTCTCTCCGCCAACTGGAATATCAGTATTCCACTATATGTATCAATCCCATTAAACATTCTGTTTTGTGGGATTTTTCTTTTTACACCATCTGTCAAATTCATTCTGGCGTTACCCCAATTGTACACCCATGGAATTTTACCGGGCATGGGGTAACTTTTTAGGTCCAGTCGGATTCACACCTTAACACCACAAGAAGAAACTGGATTGCAATGGTTTGGGAACTGTGCCATACCCGAAAATCCACTTTTTAAACGTACCTTCGCCGCTCCCTAAAAAAAATCAGCAAACGTGTTATCAGTTTCCAATCTTTCCTTGCGTTATGGCAAGCGGACTCTTTTTGAAGAGGTCAATTTAAAATTTACTCCCGGCAATTGCTATGGTGTGATCGGTGCCAACGGCGCCGGTAAATCTACATTCCTGAAAATTCTTTCCGGAGAAGTGGATCCCAATACAGGAGAAGTATTCATTACACCCGGTGAGCGCATGAGTGTGCTCAGCCAGAATCACTTTGCCTTCGACAGCTATCCCGTTCTTCAAACCGTGATGATGGGAAATAAAAGGTTGTGGAAAGTGATGGAGGAAAAAGATGCCATCTATGCAAAACATGATTTTTCGGAGGAAGACGGAACCAAGGCCGGCGAACTGGAAACTTTGTTTGCAGAAATGCAGGGATGGAATGCCGAAAGCGATGCTGCGAATATGTTGAGCGGACTCGGAGTTTCGGAAGAGTATCATTACAGGTTGATGAGTGAACTGAACGGAAAAGAAAAAGTTCGTGTGTTGCTGGCGCAGGCGTTATTCGGAAACCCGGAAATACTATTGCTGGATGAGCCGACCAACGACCTCGATGTGGACACCATCACCTGGCTCGAAAATTTTCTCGCCGACTTTCAGAATACCGTCATCGTTGTTTCTCACGATCGTCACTTTTTAGATGCCGTATGTACGCATGTGGCCGATATTGATTTCGGAAAAATCCAACTCTATACCGGCAATTATACTTTCTGGTATGAATCGAGCCAGCTTGCTTTGCGCCAACGTTCGGATCAGAATAAAAAAACGGAAGACAAGAGAAAAGAACTACAGGAATTCGTGGAACGCTTCAGTGCGAATGCATCGAAGTCAAGACAGGCGACGAGCCGTAAAAAATTACTGGAGAAACTTGTGATTGATGACATTCAGCCTTCCACAAGAAAGTACCCGGGCATCATCTTTAAACCCGAACGCGATTGCGGCGACCAGGTGTTGCAGGTGGAAAATCTTTCGAAAGCATCAGCTGACGGAACATCGTATTTCAACGACATCACTTTCACCATGTCAAAGGGCGATAAGATTGTGATCCTTTCAAAAGAACACAGTGCCATCACCATGTTTTTTGAAATCCTGATGGGACATGAAAAACAGGATGCGGGAGAGTTTAAGTGGGGAAGTACGATTACCAAATCTTATTTGCCAAACGACAACGCCAAATATTTTACCGGCGACGATAACCTCGTTGACTGGTTGCGACAGTTTTCAGCCGACAAAGATGAAACGAACATTCGCGGCTTCCTTGGAAAAATGTTATTCAGCGGAGAAGAAGTTTTGAAGAAATCGAATGTGCTGAGCGGCGGCGAAAAAGTACGCTGCATGATTTCACGCATGATGCTGGCAAACGGAAACTGCCTGATCCTCGATGAACCCACCAACCACCTTGACCTGGAAACCATCACGGCGTTCAACAATTCATTGAAAGACTGGAAGCATGTGGCGCTCTTCACATCACACGATCATGCATTTGTGCAAACGGTTGCCAACCGCATCATTGAAATTACTCCTTCAGGTATTATTGACAAGCGGATAAGCTATGATGAATACATCTCGGATGAAAACATTCACGAGCTGAGGGAGTCGATGTACAGGGAAATAGAGTTGGTGAAGTAATAGTGTTTAGTGTTGAAGTAGATGAGTGCTTCGGTTGTTCCGGAACGTCTTAAATACTTAAACACATTAGGAACTGACGCACTACGAAAAATGATAGAAATCGGAAAATACAATGAGCTTGCTGTAAAAAGCAAAGCAGCGATCGGACTTTTTCTGAGCGATGGAAACGATGATGTGCTGTTGCCGGTGAAGTATGTTCCGGAAGGAACAGCAGTAGGCGATACGCTCGACGTTTTTGTTTATCTCGACAACGATAACCGTCCCATTGCGACCACGCTGAAGCCTTTTGCCACTGTTGATGAATTTGCTTTTCTCACGGTGAAAGATGTAAACGAACACGGCGCATTTTTAGACTGGGGAATTGCCAAAGATGTTTTTGTTTCCTATGCGGAACAGCGAATGGAAATGGAAAGAGGGGAAAAATACCTGGTCTTTCTTTTCATCGATGAGTTCTCCGGGAGAATTGCCGCCACTACCAAATGGAGCAAGTTTTTGGATGATGACGTAACCGGTCTCGAAACGGGTGAAGAAGTTCAATTACTTATTGCTGAGAAAACAGATTTGGGATTTAAAGCAATCATCAACAACCGGTACGAAGGGCTGTTGTATCAAAACGAAATCTTCGACGAGATCAAAGAAGGAGATGTGAAACGCGGCTACATCAAACAAGTTCGCGATGATGGTAAAATTGATTTGAGACTTTTTAGAGAGGGCTACAGTCACATTGAAGATACGAAGCTGGTGATCTTGCAATACCTTGAATCCAATAAAGGAGTTCTTGCTCTCGGCGATAAAAGTTCTCCCGAAGAAATTTATCAGCAACTAAAAATCAGCAAGAAGGCTTTCAAAAAAACCATCGGCGGACTTTTCAGGGATCGCCTGATTACGATTTCTGATTTTGAAATTAAGCTGACGGGGTTCTCAGAACCAAGAGTCAAGAATCAAGAGCCAGGAGCCGGGAATCAAGACGGCGGCGTTTGACTCAATCAACCAATTAACTCAATCAACTTTTGAATGATAAGACCGCGGAGGATAAGATCAAAGAACTATTGAATGCTTATACTTCTGAGCTTTTCAGATGAGCGATTCTTCAAACCACTCTTCCACACGATGATCCGGCTTATCTTGAACATGCGAAAAAGTATTGCTGTGTTGATTATACACGTAGTCCTTTTTCCATTCATTAAAATGTTCGCACAATTGACGGATGGCATCAACGATAAAACCCGCTTCATCATTGCTCATCACCGGATGAAAAGAAAACCGTATCCATCCCGGCTTTTCCGACAAATCGCCTATGTTGATTTTTTCCGTAATGCTTTTTGAATGTTCGCGGTCAACGTTTAAGAGGTAATGGCCATACGTTCCGGCACAGGAACAGCCGCCGCGTACCTGTATCCCGAAACGATCGTTCAGAATTCGAACGGCAAGGTTGTAATGCAGCCCATCAATGTAAAAAGAAATAATGCTGAGCCGCTTTTGATGGCGGTTTGCAAGAATGTGTAAATTCGGAATACCATTCAGTTCATCCCAGGCTTTCGCCAGCATTTCTTCTTCGCGTGCGAGCATTTGGTTAATACCCATTTCCTCTTTCAGCTTCATACAGAGAGCCACCTTAATGGTTTGGATAAATGCCGGCGTGCCGCCATCTTCGCGCATTTCAATATCATCAATGTACTTCCGTTCGCCCCAGGGATTGGTCCAGTCAACGGTTCCGCCTCCCGGATCATCCGGGATCCTGTTGTGATATAATTTGCTGTCGAATACAAGAATCCCGGAAGTACCGGGCCCGCCGAGAAATTTATGTGGCGAAAAATAAATGGCATCCAGTTTTTGCAAAGGATTTCCGGGATGCATGTTGATGTTGATGTAAGGAGCAGAACAGGCGAAATCCACAAAGCACAACCCGCCATGGCGATGCATGATTTCGGCCACTTCAAAGTAAGGAGTAAAGATGCCGGTTACGTTGGAGCAGGAAGTGATGGCGGCAATTTTAGTTTCGCGGCCGGAGTACCGTTTTAAAAGTTCTTTCAAATGTTGTACATCAACCAACCCATCTTCTGTGGGCTGAATGATTTCAACATCAGCCATCGTTTCGAGCCATGACGTTTGATTGGAATGATGCTCCATGTGGCTCACAAAAACAACGGGCTTTTTATTTTCGGGGATTGAAATAAGCGGAATGTACTTTTCATGCAAACGCAAACCAAGCATGCGCTGGAATTTATTCACGACGCCGGTCATGCCTGAGCCGGATGAAATGATCACATCGTTCTCATCGGCGCCCACCTGTTTTTTGATGAATTGCAAAGCGCTGTGGTATGCTTTTGTCATCACCGCACCGGTCATGCTGCTTTCTGTATGCGTGTTGCCGACATAAGGAGCAATTTCTTCCAGCAATCTTTTTTCGATGGGCTCATACATTCGGCCGCTTGCAGTCCAGTCGGCGTA
>JAPLDA010000046.1 GCA_026391945.1 Bacteroidota bacterium
CTTTACCCTTTAGTGTTTAAATATTACACACAAAGGACACAAAGGCAGTAAAGACAGTACAGGCGGAGGCGATTCCCAAAAATAATATTTACCTCTCCATGACGACTTTTTTCATCTCACCCTTCCCAGCTGCCGCAATCCCTTTCTCACAATATTCAAATCCACATTCACGTGGTAGTCCTTTGCATAAAGGGAGTTGAGGCGGTGGATGGTGGCTTCATCTAATTTTTTCTCTCCGATCATGTCCACAGGATTTAATATACCTGTCCGGATTACCGGAAGTCCTGGTTGCCCGCTATTCTCCGCGCTGTGATAACCAACCCATGAATGATTTCCAACCAACACTTTGAAAATATTGAGAAGATAACCACCCGGATTCTTTTGCAGGAAAAGCAGTACGGGACTTGTGAGAAGAAAAAATACACCGAGAAGGATATCAACGACACGTTTGTTTCTTTTGTTCACACTTTTTGAAATGCTGTTCAGGTCAATCACGTATAGTTCGCCGGGATTATCAATGGAACTGCTGCCGATGATGAACAAACTTTCCGGCGGCGCAATCTTGTATTCCACTTCGTGAAGCGCGGGAACCGACATGTAACTGATGATCCGGTTCGAAGGAAAATCTTTCGAACAAAAGATCACTTCGTCAATGGAAAAAACATCCATGATCTCCCGGAATTTTTCTCCCGTTCCCAACACGTATTTTTCAAACTCAGGAAATTTACCGGAGCCCGAAGAAATTTTCTCCTGGTCGGGTTTTACGAAGCCGATGAAATTATGCGTGGAGCCAGAAAGTTTCAGCAACGACAAAACCCGGCTGCCTTCTTCTTCATCGGCGGCAATGAGCAAACGTTTTTTCAGGTTGTTCTCCAGCATAAAATCTTTCCACCTGAAAAGATTGATGATGAGCCGCACCACAATCATGGAAATGCTGGCCCACACAGCACCGATCAAAATCAACGCGCGCGAGAAACGATACATCTCCGGCAACAACGCATAGATGACGAGGATGAGAATGGTACCGCTGAAAATTCCGCGGATGATTTTCGGAAGTTTGATCGGGTGGTCATAACCGCCGCTGAAATAAACGGACGTCATCCACAGGAAAATATAACCGGGCACGGCCACCGACATGAATTCATCCGGGTAATTCACGAACATGTTGACACTCCAGTATTCTTTCAAAAAATGCAAACCTGAAAATAAAATAACGGCGTCCAAAGCCGGCAGGAAAATCTTTTTCAGTGACCGGCTGGTGATGGCCGCCGCCGCACGAATGTAAATGGCTATGCGGATCAGGAATGAAAAAAGCGAAGCGTTCTTTTTGGAAAAATGTTTCTTCGCAAAAATGATCATGGCATTGTAAAAGACAAAGACGTAATTCACGCTGCTTTTTCTCGTACTCTCTCCTTTGTAATGAATGATGCGCGTTTCCGGGAAATAGTAATTCTTAAAACCGGCCTGCGTGATCCGGTAGGAGAGATCAATGTCTTCGCCGTACATGAAAAATGTTTCATCAAGCAAACCGGTTTTGTCAAGAACGGTTTTCCGGATCAGCATGAATGCTCCCGAAAGCACATCCACTTCATGGACATCGTTTTCATCGAGGTAGGAGAGGTGGTACTTTCCGAAAATTTTTGAGTGAGGAAAAAGTTTCGACAGCCCGAACATTTTATAAAAGGCAACCATCGGTGTCGGCAGTCCGCGTTTGGATTCGGGAAGAAATTTTCCGCTGCCGTCAATCATCTTCACGCCAAGTCCGCCGGCATCAGAATGCGCATCCATGAACGAACTGATTTTTTCAAACGTATTTTCCTCAACCACGGTATCGGGATTGAGCAGCAATACATATTCACCGGAAGCCATCCGAATCGCCTGGTTGTTCGCTTTTGAAAATCCTTTGTTGTCCTTGTTGGCGATGATTTTTACGGATGGGAATTTTTTCTCAGCCATCTCCACCGAACCATCCACCGAATTGTTATCCACGAGAAAAATTTCAGCATCCACCTTCGCACACGCCTTCATCACCGAGTGCAAACATTGCTCAAGGAAATACTTGACGTTGTAGTTGACGATGATGATGGAGAGTTTCACTTTTTGATTAGCTGATTTGATGATTGGCTGATGTGTCAATTGGTCTGATCGTCTTGTGGTCTGATCGTCTTTGGTCTGATGGTCTTTTTATCGTCTCATCACTTCACCAACGCATTCTCATACGGCGTACGGTTTAAGATGGAGCGTCCAAGTGTGACTTCATCGGCATATTCCAGTTCATCACCAACAGAAACGCCACGGGCAATGGTGGAGAATTTAATATCGGAAACATTCAGCTGAATAATTTTTTTGTAGAGATAAAAGATGGTGGTATCACCTTCCATCGTAGCGCTTAACGCCATGATGATTTCTTTTATTGTTCCGGCAGCCATTTTGTGAACGAGCGATTCGACGTTCAGTTCACCCGGACCGATGCCATCCATCGGTGAAATGATTCCTCCCAGCACATGGTATTTCCCATTGAACTGGTTCGTGTTTTCGATGGCGATCACATCACGCACATCTTCCACGACACAAACCACCGAGTCGTCGCGTTTATGATCGGAACAGATCGAACACATTTCCGTTTCTGAAATGTTGTGACATTGATTGCAATATCGGATTTCATTTCTCAGGCGAACAAAGGTGTTTCCGAATTTTTCAACGTCAGCAGGATCGGCTTTCAACAAATGCAACACCAGTCGCAAAGCCGTTCTCTTGCCGATTCCGGGCAGCCGCGAAAATTCATTCACGGCCTCTTCCAGAATTTTGGAGGAATAAGTACTCAAGATTTATGTGTTAATAAGTAATGTGTGATGATCGTTTCAATTTTCTGCTAAAATACTTACTTAGTCTTGCATCTACAACAACAAACTCCGTGTCCTCAACGCTTATACTCACCTGTGTTCTCGCTTATTCGGCGTTACTTTTTTTCGTGGTGTGGCTTACGAGCAGGAATGCCGACAACGAGTCGTACTTCATTGGTAACAAGCAATCGCGGTGGTATGTGGTAGCGTATGGAATGATCGGAGCTTCTCTTTCGGGAGTAACGTTCATGTCGGTTCCCGGAGCCGTTGCCACCACGCAGTTTTCCTATATGCAGGTGGTGGCCGGTTATGTGATCGGTTACCTCGTGATCGCTCTCGTACTGATGCCGGTTTATTACAAACTCAATCTCACTTCCATCTATTCCTACCTTGAACAGCGGTTTGGCAATTATTCATACAAGACCGGTTCATTCTTTTTTATCCTGTCAAGGGTGATCGGCGCATCGTTCCGGGTTTTTATTGTCGTGAATGTGTTACAGACTTTTGTGTTCGACCAGTGGGGAATTCCTTTTTATGTGACGGTGGGAATTTTTATTTCGCTCATTCTTCTTTATACCTACAAAGGCGGCGTGAAAACCATTGTGTGGACCGATACGCTGCAAACGACCTTCATGCTGCTGGCCGTGATCTTCAGCGTGGTAGTGATTTCCAAACAGCTTGGATTGAATTTTTCCGACATGGTTTCGAAAGTACATGCCAGCGACTTTTCAAAAATATTCGTCAGCGATGTGAACTCACCCAATTATTTCTGGAAAAATTTCTGGGGTGGCGCCTTCATTGCCATTGCGATGACCGGGCTCGACCAGGAGATGATGCAGAAAAACCTGAGTTGTAAAAACATCAAAGAAGCGCAGAAGAATATGTTCACGTTCACGGCTGTTTTGGTCGTGGTGAATTTATTGTTTCTTGTTCTCGGAGCTGTTCTATGTTTTTACGCCACGCAAAAAAATATTTCCATCGACCCGAAGCACACCGACAATCTTTTTCCTGATGTGGCTTTGCATTACCTTGGAACGGTTCCCGGGCTGATGTTCATCATCGGGCTGATATCAGCCGCATATCCGAGTGCTGATGGAGCGCTCACCGCCCTTACCACTGCTTTTTGTTTTGACTTCCTTGGTATTCATAAAAATGAAAAACTCGATGATGGTAAACGCAGGAGAATACGCTATGTCGTGCACATCAGTTTTGCGGTGATCCTGTTGCTGACGGTCACGTTGTTCCGGATCATCAACAACGATGCGGTGATCAGGAATCTTTTCAAAGTGGCCAGCTATACGTACGGACCGCTGCTCGGACTGTATGCCTTCGGTTTTTTCATGAA
>JAPLDA010000088.1 GCA_026391945.1 Bacteroidota bacterium
ACCATAGATAGTATCTCCAGTTACCGTAGGATTAAAATTGGTTGAATTCAACAATCTTGAATGATTCCTGTTTTCTATGTAATCACCGTTGGTATAAAAAAGTAACTCGCCGGTTGTGTCACAGATACTAGCGTTGGTAATAAAAAATTCCATATTTCTATATACAGAAAAGGTGTCCACCTGTCCGGAAATGAATTGAATGCCACAATTATGAATACCATATCCACAAAGCATCCAAACATTATTCCTGTTCTGACCGAAAGAAATCATGGTCACTCCTAAAAAAAATATGACGAGGTTTTTTTTCATCGCTTAATGAAATCGTCATGCAGGTCATGCATGGGTGAAGAATGATTCGATGGCCAGCCGGTACGAATCCATTCCGAAACCGGCAATTACTCCGCGGCAGTTTTTCGCAATGAGAGAAACATGGCGGTATTCTTCGCGGGCATACACATTGGAAATATGAACTTCGATCACGGGTGTTTTAATGGCGGCAACGGCATCGGCAATGGCAACGGAAGTGTGCGTGTAACCGCCGGCGTTTAAAATAATTCCGTCATAAGAAAAACCGGCCCCGTGCAGTTTGTTGATGATCTCCCCTTCTACATTGCTCTGGTAAGATTCGAGATCAGCAACCGGGTACAACTCCTTTAACTTTTCAAAATAGTTTTCAAAACTTTGCGTACCGTAAATATCTTTTTCCCGTGTTCCAAGCAGGTTCAGGTTCGGTCCGTTGATGATGATGATTTTCATAGAGGTGTTTTTCCAGTACAAATCTAATGATTAATTATGCAACGTGAACTGTGGAAAATTTGGCGGCGGGTTACGGGGAACAGTGGCTTCTTTGAGGCACCTTTGTTTGGGGAAGACGAGGCGATGAGGAGACGATGAGACCATGAGACGAGGGAATCGGAGAAAGGGAGAATGGGGGAAGCGGTGATAAAAAAGGTTGTCATTCATCATTCGTATTTTCGTACTCATTCGTATTTCGTTGAAATCAACTCAATCAACTGGCAACAACCAAAAAACAATGAGACCATTTGACAACTTCGAAAATCCCTAAAGGGTTCAACAGCTTATTGAAAGAGCAAGGTACACAAACTTCATCCTCTGAATCTGCAGACTGAAAAAACCCTTTAGGGGTTCGCTGGCTATCAACTCATCAACTAATCAACTCATCAGCTAATCAACTCATCAGCTAATCAACTCATCAGCTAATCAACTCATCAGCTAATCAAAAAAAAGTGTCCTGGAAAAACTACATCACCGGTTTTAAATCATACCTCAAGCTGGAACGTTCGCTGTCGGGGAATTCGGTGGAAGCCTACCTGCATGACATCAGCATGCTGGATCAGTACCTGGATTTTACGAAGCTGAAAGTTTCTCCTTCGGAAATCGAATTAAAGCATTTGCAGGATTTTGTAAAATGGATCAACGAACTCGGCATGAGTGCGCGCAGCCAGGCGAGAATCATTTCAGGCATCAAAGGTTTTTTCAAATACCTGCTGATGGAAAACCTCATCGTGAATGATCCGTCGCAGTTGCTCGAAGCGCCGAAACTTGGAAGAAAATTACCGGACACGCTGAGCATCGACGACATCAACCACCTCATCAACGCCATCGACCTGAGTAAAAACGAAGGCACGCGGAACAAGGCCATGCTGGAAACCCTGTACAGTTGCGGCTTACGCGTAAGCGAGCTGGTGAACCTGAAACTCTCCAACCTTCACCTCGAAATCGGTTTTGTAAAAGTTACCGGCAAAGGAGATAAAGAACGACTTGTTCCGATCGGCAGCGTGGCGACTAAGTTCATCCGGATTTACCTGGAAGGAGTACGAAGCCATCAGAACATCAAACCCGGACATGAAGATGTTGTGTTCCTGAACCGCCGCGGAGCAAAACTTACACGAGTCATGATTTTTACGATCATCAAACAACTGGCAACAAAAATTCACCTGAAGAAAAAAATCAGTCCGCATACGTTCCGACATTCTTTCGCTACACACCTGATCGAAGGCGGCGCCGATCTGCGTGCCGTACAGGAAATGCTGGGACATGAATCCATCACGACAACGGAAATCTATACACACCTCGACCGCGATTATTTGCGGCAGACAATTCTTGAGCATCATCCGAGGGCTTGAAATCTAAGTTAAAAGGCAAAAGTTAAAGGTTAAAAAAAATAAAGTCAGAAGGTAGTCATCAGACATGAGATGTAATTCTCATTACTCAATATTCAATACCCACACTCAGTAAAACCCATGCGCTCCGTCTTATCCATCCTCTTCCTCGTCATCTCCAACGTCTTCATGACTTTTGCGTGGTACGGACATCTTCAGTTTAAAAAATGGAACATCCTTCAAAGCAAAGGATTGATCAGCATCATCCTCATCAGTTGGGGAATTGCTTTTTTCGAATACATCTTCCAGGTTCCGGGGAACCGGTTAGGTTCTGATCAGTTGGGCGGACCGTTTAATCTTTTTCAACTGAAAATCATCCAGGAAGTAATTACGCTGACTGTATTTTCCTTCTGCGCCATCTTCGTTTTCAAAACCGATAAGTTCGAATGGAATTATGTAGCCGCATTCGCCTGTTTGCTGCTGGCAGTTTTTTTTATTTTTAAAAAGTAATTGAGGTGTGCTAAGCACAACTCAATACCCAATACTCATTACTCATTACTCCTTCAAAAAAAAAGCCCTCATCGCTGAGAGCCTTTCTTTCATGTAAAGCTAAGCACAATTTTTTTTAGAAGGCGAGATCCACACCGATGGCAATTGCATTGATGGAGTTGTTCGTGGTAACGTCTACATCGAGCGGCGTTGCCAAC
>JAPLDA010000081.1 GCA_026391945.1 Bacteroidota bacterium
CTGGCTGATTTCAACAAGGCAAAAGAATATTACCAGAAATCAGACTATGAGAATGCTGCCAGACTATATGAAAGCATTGTCAAATCCGGGATGGTTTCAGCGGAAGTGTATTACAACCTCGGCAACTGTTATTTTAAAACGGGAAATATTTCAGCCACCATGCTCCAGTACGAACGGGCGAAAAAATTTTCTCCTGATGATGAAGACATCAGTTTCAATATCAAAATTGCTTCGCTGAAAGTGGTGGATAAAATGGAAGTGGTTCCGGAAGTCTTTTACAAAAGATGGCAGCGGAACATTGCCTTATTTTTCACAACCGATACCTGGACTAAAATTTTCCTGGTGAATTTCTGGCTCCTGTTTATTTTCCTGTCCGGCTATGTCATTTCAGCTTCTTCTTTCATCAAAAAAATCAGCTTCATCACAGCCATTATTTTTCTCATCACCTCCGTGAGTACGTTCATGGCGACTCAAAAAAGTTATTCCATGACGTACGTGGATCAGCAGGCCATCATCACTTCCGCCAGTGTGTATGTAAAAAATTCGCCTGATGAAAAAGGCAGCGACCAGTTCATCATTCATGAAGGAACGAAAGTGGATGTGCTGGACGAACTCGGCGACTGGAAAAAAATCCGCATTGCCAACGGCAGCATCGGTTGGTTGAAGCAGAATGAGATGGAGGTAATTTAATTGGGACGATCAGACCATTAGACGACAGACGATCAGACTGCCTAACTTTTAAACTTCGAACCCCAATTTTGAACTCGTAACTACTTTTTCCATCTACTATCACACATGATAAAAATCGGTTTGCTTTCCGATACGCACGGATTCCTCGATCCAAAAATTTTCGATCACTTTCAATCGTGCGATGAAATCTGGCATGCCGGCGATATCGGGTCCATAGACGTCGCGGAAGAATTGGCATTATTCAAACCTCTGAGAGCTGTTTACGGAAACATCGACGGACAGGATGTTCGTTTGACTCATCCTGAAGACCAGGTTTTTCATTGTGAAGAATTGAAAGTACTGATCACGCATATTGGCGGTTATCCTGGGAATTACTTTCCGGAAGCAGAAAATAAAATCATTCAGCACCAACCGGGCTTATTCATCTGCGGACATTCGCACATCCTGAAAGTGATGCGTGATAAAAAATTCAACCTGTTACACATGAATCCCGGTGCCGCCGGCAAATCAGGATTTCATAAATTCAAAACGCTGCTGAGGTTTGACATCAACAAATCCAAAATCGAAAACCTGGAAGTGATTGAGTTGGGGCTAAGAGGAAGTTTGGAGCAGATGTAGAGTCAAGAATCAAGAGCCAAGAGTTTAGAGTCAAGAATCCAGACTCAAGATTCAAGAGTCAAGATTTAAGAGCGGGGAATGATATGCTGCACAATATTTCAATGAGGAGAATCTTGGAAGGCTTCCGCTGCTGATTCATTTTTTCCCCGCCGCTAATTTCCAACCGAGGTAACCCATGGGAATATAAGCTCCGGCTAAATCGAGCACAGTAAACCATGTTGGCGAAGGCAGCATGAAGACATTCATGATCCCACCGATGAGGAACCACGCACTGATCCCCAAAGCAATTTTTATTTTGTGGCTGGAAGCAAACTTTGCTCCCGCGAATGCACCTGCCAGCGTTCCGAGGGCATGCGCTAAAAACGGCATGATGAAATTCTTCGGCTGGAATAAATGCATGGATGCTTTCAGACCTTCCATGGTGGTGATATCGGCACCTTCAGGCGGCGGAATGATGGAACCGCTGACCAGAATGATACCCATGTTCAGGGCGCCACCGATGATGACACCGGCCAATACGGCTAAAATGTTTTTGATGATTGGGTTCATGGAATCTCTTATTCAAATTGATGAACGTTATGCAGCATTTCCCGGAAGTGATCAAATTCAAATGAGTCATGAATCATTTCATGGAACCATAATGGATCGTCCTGTGTAGAATCATATAAATCCGGATTCTGTTTTATGTATTCGCCTGATTTTTTTCTTGCCATGTCAATTTTGTCCAGCCATTTCTTACCCGGATGATCCATTATTTCAATGGATGCGATATCCTGAACGGGAATGGATACCCTGTTAATGGAGACCGGAGGTTTTTGGAATACATCAATGGTATCTAAGGCGAGCGCCGCAGAAACGTCTAAGTATAGTGTTATCTTATCCGTCATAAAATATTTTCTTTCATAGTGACTGACTAACTGAATCGTATCAGACCTTACCAACGTTTTGGTGGGTTGGCTGACACTGGAATTATCGATATACTGAAGAAAGTAAATCTTTCTCTTTCCCTTCGTATCGAAAAGGCCATTGGAATTTTCATGGATGGGATACAGGATGGACGATTCCCTGACTTGAATCCATTTAAAATCAAAACTGAAATAAAATTGATTGTCATAGTTTAATTGCTCACGTTCCACACGAACGTAAAATCCATTCATCCAGATTTCCGAATAGCCACGAACACCTAATTTAAGAAACCCTTCAACAGATTTTCCATCCGTAAGCGTGATCCTGCAAACTGCCTGAACGGGTGACGGATTTTCACCACGGAATGCATTTGTTTCGGAAATAAAAAGAAAAATAAAAACAGATAATATTGCTATTCGCATGACGGTTTTCAGTTACAAAGGCCTTTGCATAACGCACAAGCAATCCAAACAGTAATTTTACGAAGAGATCAACGCTATACTGATCATCACCTACGCAAACATAACGAACTTAAACTGTCGTTCAAAAATTTTTTTTTAGTTTTAATGTCATGCGTTCGCGCTGCTGCCCGTTCAAAGCATCCCGATAGCTATCGGGATTTGAAGTTCGTAGTTATTTCGAAGCCTCAGCCCCATATCGTATTGCCGCTTCAAGTATATCAATGTTTATTTCTTTCAGCGTTTTGAACTTAATGCAATACCCGGTCACGCTCGCCTTGCCTATTTTTTTTCCATACATTTTGGCTAAGTATGTCTTATCACTGATACCAAGGATATAAACAGAGATTCCGGTTTTGTTTGCACTCATACCAATTTGATAAAACTCCCTGGTTTTTCCATCAGCATATTTTATGGTGTGAAATCCATATCCTATATTCGGATTAGAAACAATTTTATTATCACTGTTTTTACCATCCAGGAACCATACTTTACATGCCGGCATTACTTGCAGAATGAGGTTGTGCAACACTTGCATGTCGCTGCGTTTTGGTTCTGGTTGGTTCGTAATATACTTTTTGATTTGTTCCTGTATGTTCATATAAAATTCAGTTGTGCATCCCCTTGCTGGTAGCATCCAAACGATGCCCGTGCGCCGGCGTGCTGCACCCGGCGGAGCGGTGCAGTTCAAAGATAATCCGTCAGTTAGCCGAAGAGTTGAACTCCACTAATTTTTTCCAATCAATGTTCCCATTGTTGTCGCAATAATCATTAGCAAATTCTTTAGTGAACTTGTTTATCATTTGCGAATATGATTTCATAAAATCATCGTTCTTCTCTTTTGCTTTGTGTCCAAGCGGTTCAATGATTTCGGTGTAAAGTGTTTTGTCGCCTGATATAAATTCCCAAAAATTTTGTCCGCAATATTTGAAGTATTCGCCTTTATCTGAATTGTTATCTCTGCCATAACAACATCCGTTTACAGCTGTGACATTTAATTTTGAATTGCTTGTTCGTAATGCCTTCTTAGCTGTTTTAAAATCGGAAATCATTTTAGCAACTTGCGAACTATTTCCCCAATTCGGACCTGATTTAATTGTGATGATGTAACGAATTCCCTTGTTGTCAAACTCCAAATCAATTCCTGTGATGCCTGATTTTTTTCCGTTGTAAACTTTTGCATTGATAAAGATTGCCAATCCTTCAAGCCAATCACCAAAGATTGTTTCTTCGTTAGAAGAAATATGTGCATCAACAATTCCTCTGATGATTTGCTCTGCTGTCAAAACATATTTTGCTTTGAACAGATACGGATTCTTCCTCTTCAACACTTGCGAAAGTTTTAAGGTGTCTAAACTCTGAATTCTTTTTTGATGAAAAATTCCGATGTTTTGCTCAACGAATAGAGATATGTCTTTCAGATTTAGCTTCTTCATAATTTAGTTTAAGTTCTAATTGAGGTCGTTCAACGGGTGTGAATTGTTGCTTCACCATTTCGTAATATTCTGGAACAATGTCAATGCCGATTGAATGGCGTTGCATTCTGTTCGCAACAATTAAAGTTGTTCCGCTTCCCATGAACGGGTCAAGAACTGTGTCATTTTGTTTTGTGAAAAGTTTTATAAACCACTCTGGTAATTCTTGGGGAAAAGCGGCACTGTGATTTTTGTTGTTGCATTCTGTCGCAAGGTGAAGCACATTCGTTGGATACGCTTTATCTCTGTCAATCCAATTTGAAATATTCTTTCCGAAACCGCTACCAACTTTTGAGTTGTCACGAATTTTGTCTGTGTCAGATAATTTCTTCAATCGTGATTTTGCCCAATCTCCCATAGGAACCATCACTTCTTCCTGATACATGTTGAAATGTTTCTCTTTGTTGAATTGAAGCAATCTTTCCCAGCTATCACGAAAACGATTTGGCCACTTTCCCGGATATGAGTTCTTCTTGTGCCAAATAAATTCCTCAGTCCAAAGCCAACCTTGTTTGCGCATTGCAAGAACGAGTTCCATTACATAAGTGCTGCGTTCACCTTCAACAACTTTTTCTTTGATGTTCAAAATAAAAGTTCCTGTCGGTTTAAGCACTCGTAAAAGTTGTTTAGAAATTGGCAAGAACCACTCAACATATTTGTCGTGGTGGATGCCTCCGTATGTGTCCTTACGCTGGTCTGCATAAGGCGGTGAAGTCACGATTAAGTCAACAGAATTGTCAGCAAGTTTTGCAAGCTCTACTTTATTGTCACCAAGATATAAGTCAGTCCTGAATTCCATTTTTTTGTCTGTTTCTGTTACTGCAAATGTAGAATTAAAATTGCTCGTTTAGGTAGGAAGATTGTTCAAAGTTTTGCACCAAAAAAAGTTCGTTCAAAGCTCAAATGTTTCAAGATAACATGGCCAAATAAAATTGCGCATAACCACCAAACTAAGTACCATCCATATTTTTAAACTTCTAAACAAATCCTCCGCTCGTCGTAGCATTCAAACGAAGACCGTGCGCCAGTGTGCTGCGACCAATTAATATTTCCCTACCTGACCAACAAATTAAATTTGTTCGCATTGGATGTAGCACAGTATCGCACAAAGCGGAGTATGGATGCTACACCCAGCGGGGCCAATACACTCTCGGTTCATGGTGATTCTGTTTGAAGTTTGCAGAAATGTTTATTCAAAGAAATGTACCTGTTGGAATTATTACTTAGGCATATATGTTGTTGGACTACATTGAGCAAATTTTTCATTAGCTGTTATGCCGAATTTATAATCTTTTATGAATGAGTTCAACAGTCGGGTAAATTCCTTTTCCTTTTCGTCAGACAATTTATCTGCTGGTTTGCCGAGAAAATTGTAGAGAAAATAATCAATTGTCCCGTCCGAGTTAAAATAAATTCTATTGAAACATCTTGTCGGTTTCTCCCAAGTGAATTTGTTTTTTGTGAGGAACTTTCCGAAGTCCTGCAAAAGTTTCATGTATTTCTCTTGCACGCCTTCCTGTTGCTTTTCGGTTTTAAAAACTGCTTTCGCTGTGTCAACATGAACAGCACTTTTGTAAACACTGTCAAGATGCGGAATAGTTATTCCTTGTTTCTCGGCATCCTGAAATGTCATTCCAAAATGTTGTCCGTTAACAACTGCGATTGTAAAAACAAGTGAGAGTGTTGTAATGATTTTTTTAGCCGTCATATTGTTTTTTGTTTTATTGATTAGAATTCCAAATGTATCAAGTTGCTGTGTCGCCAACAATGGCCCATAACTACCAAACCAACCAACCCTATATCTTTTTAATCTTCCAACACCCATTCACCTCAACCTCTCCGCCGAGCGAACCAGCTCTTCGTCTTTCCGGATGGCGCGCATGGCAAGGAAACAAAGGATCAACTGAACCAGCGGAAAGTAACAACCCAAACGGTAATGAACCACCGACCCGGGAATGGAAGCTGAATGATCTGAAAAATAAAATACCGTTCCGGTAAAAATACAGATGAGCAGCATCGAAAGGTTGCACAAACGAACCTGGAGGTTCCTGTTCTTAAACAACGAAATCGTAACAACGAGCACCAGGCATGATGCCGAAGTAAGAACCAGGAATACGGGATTCGACAAACTGTTGAAATCATCGAAGGCCTGAACGACCTTGCCATCAAGCGTTTTAACGGCTTCTAAAGAATAAACCGGGATGAAAAACAACAGGATGCCAAGCACACATGCCACCAACAGGTACAACGATTGAATTCTCTGTATCATAAATCATCAATTATCAGAACAAATAAAGCAAGAATTCACCAGTTGAACAAACCCATCGAACATATCATAGCCGTCAGAAAGCCGCTTTACGAACCATCTGCTGTTTAAAAAATATTTTCAAAAACTTGCCGGGGAGTGAAAAATGGCTTATCATTGCACCGTTAATAACATCACCTACACAGGATTTTTTAGATATCCGGTACACATTCCCCCAAGTTCATTTCTTATCACATCTTTCTTTCAAATATCTTATTCCGATTACCTCTTCTTATCACCGATGATGTCTTCCCAATGGCATCCGATCAAATAAAACAAATCCTCCTTAAAAACTAACTTCGGTTTTTACAAATCCATTTTTAATGTACGACATTCTTGAATTAAACGACAAGCTCATCAACGAGCTGAAAGAAATTGCCAGGCTTTTAAACATTCCCAATTACGATGAACTTCGCAAACAGGAACTGGTTTACAAAATCCTCGACCAGCAGGCGCTCAATCCCGCCGCCAGCGATTCCATCAAAACTTCTCTTGCCGGCAACAAGGCTTTTGCTTCTCCTGAAAAAGTGGAGGCCGTCAAAGAAACAAAACCTGAAAAAGAACCCAAGCCCGAACGTGCGCCTAAACCTGAAAGGGTTTCGCAGGCTGCATCTCCTGCCGGTTCCTCTTCACCGGATAAAAACAACATCAAAAGAAGAAGAGTGATTCCGGCCAAAGAAGGTGCTGAAAACAGCACTGCCGAAAAAGCTCCTCCCGTTCTTGAGCCGAGTGTAAAATTTCCTCCTAAAATTGTTGTCCCTGAAGTTCATGTGGCGGAAGCGCCGGCAGCTCCTGTTGATATGGAATTCAGAGCAAACGTCAACCGCCCTCAGCCACAGGATCCGAACCGGTCGTTCAACAAACCGATGCGGCAGGAACCACCGAGAGAGATACAGGTGACGGAACCTGCTTATGACCTCGACAGCGTCATCATCAGCGAAGGCGTTCTGGAAATCATGCCCGATGGTTTTGGGTTCCTTCGTTCTTCCGATTTTAATTACCTCACCAGTCCTGATGACATTTATGTTTCGCAATCACAGGTGAAATTATTCGGACTCAAAACCGGCGACACCGTGCGCGGTACTGTTCGCCCGCCGCGTGAAGGAGAAAAGTTTTTCCCTTTGATTAAAGTGGATCTCATCAACGGACAGGATCCTTCGATTGTGCGCGACCGTATTCATTTCGACTACCTCACTCCTCTTTTCCCTTTTGAGAAACTGAACCTCTCCGGCGAACGTGCGAATCATTCCACGCGCGTCATGGATATGTTTACTCCAATAGGAAAAGGTCAGCGCGGGTTGATTGTCGCCCAGCCGAAAACAGGAAAAACTATTTTACTGAAAGACGTCGCCAACACGATAGCTGCCAATCATCCTGAAGTGTACCTCATCATCCTTCTCATCGATGAGCGGCCTGAAGAAGTAACCGACATGGCTCGCAGCGTAAAAGCGGAAGTGGTTGCTTCTACTTTTGATGAGCCGGCTGAACGCCATGTGAAAATCGCCAACATTGTTTTGGAAAAAGCAAAACGCATGGTGGAATGCGGACACGATGTGGTGATCCTCCTGGATTCCATCACACGCCTTGCGCGTGCTTACAATACGGTTGCCCCTGCCAGCGGAAAAGTACTCTCCGGCGGTGTGGAAGCAAACGCGTTGCATAAACCAAAACGTTTCTTCGGCGCTGCGCGAAAAATTGAAAACGGCGGAAGCCTGACCATCATCGCCACAGCACTCACCGAAACCGGTTCACGGATGGATGAAGTGATCTTCGAAGAGTTCAAAGGAACCGGTAACATGGAACTGCAACTCGATCGCAAACTTTCCAACAAGCGTGTATTCCCTGCCATCGACCTCGTTGCTTCCAGTACACGAAGAGAAGATCTGTTACAGGATAAAGAAATGTTACAGAAGATGTGGATTCTCCGCAATCATCTTGCTGACATGAACCCGATGGAAGCGATGGAATTCCTGCTGCAGCAGATGCGTGGAACAAAGTCAAACGAAGAGTTCCTGATTTCCATGAATGGCTGATCAGCAAGCCGTATCTCATTTTGAAGTAATGAACGAGTAGAAGTCAGAACGAATTTACGAATGGACTGGAGTTGTGACGATTTCCTGACAACCCGGTTAATTAGGTAACGATGCTCATGGAATTATTATCTTTGGGAATCATTTGAATTCAGGTAACCGATTTCATGGCCATATTCAGAATGAATCAGATCGTACTTCGACTTCCGGGAATTATTTTTTGCATCATCTTCTTTTCTTTTTTTCCGGATGCTTATTCGCAATCAACCTGCACCGCAACGGTTGATGCAGGAAACGACACTTCCCTTTGCGCAGCAGCAGTGATCCAGTTACACGGAACCACTACCGCTCCTGCCGCCAACGTGAGGAGTATTACCTGGTCACCTGTCACCGGCCGTACTGACTCCTACGGCCAACATCGCTTCATCCATCACGTACCAGTTAACCGTAGTTGCCATTTCCGACAGCAACATGGTGATCAACGGAAATTTTGATGCGGGAGTCAGCGGATTTTCGACTTCTTATGTTCCGGGAAGCGGCGGCGCATTTGGTTTACTCACCAACGCCGGAACGTATGCCGTTACCACAAATCCAAGAAACGTTCATAACAACTTTGCTATTTTCGCAGATCATACTTCCGGTACCGGGAACATGTTAGTCGTTAATGGTGATGACATCAGCAACGTGAACATCTGGTGCGAAACATTTCCTGTGATTCCCAATACCAATTATGAATTCAGCACATGGGTGGCGACCTGTGTGGCCAGCAATCCCGCTGTTCTTCAATTTCTCATCAATGGAGTACAGGTGGGCTCCAACTTCACGGCTTCGCTAACTACAGGAATCTGGACGCAGTTCACGCATACATGGTTCTCCGGTGCCAACACAACGGCTACCATTTGCATTGTGAACCAGAACATCGTGGTTTCAGGAAATGATTTTGCGCTGGATGATATTTCTCTGCGGCAGATTTGTACACTCACCGACTCCGTTGCCATTACCATTATTCCTCCTGCATCCCTTCAACTCGGAAACGACACGGTACTCTGCGAAGGACAGCAACTGACGCTGGATGCCACCGTCGCCAACGGCACTTCTTATTTGTGGAATACAGGTGATACAACGGCAACTCTCCCGGTTAATTCTACCGGGTTTTATTCTGCGCATGCGCTCATCGGCGGTGTTTGCCCGGCATCGGATACCATTCATGTTCGGGTGGATGAATACCCGCAGGTTTCGTTGGGACGCGATACTTTTCTTTGCAAAGATGCATCGCTGTACCTCGATGCTTATTCACCCGTGGCTACGACTTATCACTGGAAAAACGGCAGCAACCTGTCGTCACAAACAGTTTCTTCTCCCGGACTTTATTGGGTGCATGTTTCAAACGGCAACTGTACTTCCGGTGATTCGATCTGGATCAGCCAGGTGGTATTACCGAAATTTACATTGGGAAATGATACGAGCATCTGCATTCCGGATTCAGTCGTGTTAAAAATTCCGGCGCTTCCATCCTACTATCATTTCTCCTGGTACGATGGAACTTCGGTGGATCAAAAATCGATTTCACAGGAAGGAACCTATTGGCTGCAAATGGAAGACAGCGGCTGTATTGCCAGGCGTTCTATTGTTATTTCAAACGGCGATTGCGGAACTGTTTTTATTCCCAATTCATTTACGCCGAACGGCGATGGCAAAAATGATCATTGGCATGTATATCCTTTTTCTGTAAAAAGTCTGAACACAAAAGTCTTCAACCGCTGGGGAGAAATTATTTTTTCTTCTGATGATCCCTTATTTTCCTGGGAAGGATATTATAAAGGAAGGTTCATTGAAACAGGCGTGTACAACTACATCATTTCAGGAACGTATGTCAGCGGCGCTGCTTACGAATTCCGCGGAAGCGTGAACATCATCCGGTAACGAAAATCAAAAAGCTTCTTTCAGGATCACGTACAGGCCTTTGGAATTTTTTCCGATGCCATAGTCAATACGAAGGTTCAGCTTTTCCGATTTGCTCACCATGATTCGCAAACCCGCTCCCCATGCGTAATGCAAGCCGTTGATACTGAGTTCTGAAATTTGTGAACTCACCTCTCCCATTCCTCCGAAAACCGTCATGCCGAACCGCCCGAGTAAAAACTGCCGGAGTTCAGCCTGTGCAGCAACGAAGTCGTTATCGGAAAATCTCCCGTTGTAATACCCTCTCATGATTTCCGGTCCGCCGAGCATCCCGAGATTCCTGATCGGTGCATTCCCGGAATTGTCTTTGATCAATAGCTGCATTCCAAGAACACTGGTTTTTGAAAATGAAATAAATTTTCTGAAATCAATTTTTACCGTGTTGAAATCAAAATCACTTTTTAATGCCTTGCTGAAATACGTGGAGTTGAGTTCCACAAAAGAACCTTTCGAAGGACTGTAGGCATTGTTCCGCGTATCCCAGGTTAACAGCAAACCAATGCCGGATGTGTTTCCGCCAAATCGTCCCGGGATATTTTGCTGATCGAATACTCCGTTTGATTTGTAATTGAAATTGGTGATGTGCTGGTATTCATAATTGATTCCTGCATACCAGTTCAGGATGAATTTCTGCAGCAACTGCGGATTGAAAAACAACTGGTGAATGCTGTAATCTTCCTGGGCTTCCGGAAGGCTCTGGTTGCCGGTTCCCCAGAACTTGTCGGGGTAATAGCTGTACGAACCCTGCCACCTGAAAATCTGTTTCTCGCCCGAAAAATAAATTGTTGATCCCAGCACCACCACGACCTGTTCCTTCAAAGTATAAAGTGAAAGAAGGTTAATATCGGAAGTCCGGATTTCTCTATCATTTTTTTTTGCCTTAAAAAAATAAACACCGACGGCGCCGAATCCAAGGTTCGTCTCCGGTGATTTCAGAAAAAAAGGAAACGCAAGGATCCTGTTGTTGACATTTCCTTTCAGCGTGTCGTCAACAAACGGCTCGATAGCGAACAGGCTGCAGGAAAGCAATCCAAAAAAAAATATGACCGTGAACTGTTTATACATTCAGAGAGCGAAAGTAAAACTTTGACTTTGAATTACGACAGAAAACCTTGCGAACAAAAAAGACGGATCACTCCGTCTCTTCTTTTCATTGCATGCTCGATCGGTATTATTCCTTCAAAGCGGCCTTCGCATATTTGATTTCCTGTGTATAAGTGGATGGTGTGATGTTGCTTTCATTCTTAAAATAAAATTCACCGCCCCACTTGTAAACAATTTTCTGGTAGTTGGCTGTTTTACCATCTCTCTTTACAACGACACGGTAGATGGTGCGGTTGGTTTCGGTAATGGTTTCTTCAGTGATACCTTCTTTGTAATCGGCGTCCACAATTTTAGGAACACCTGTGGAAGGTTTAACCGGTTGTTTGGGTTTATCGTCGTCGCCTGCTCCGTACACTTTACCGAGCAATTCTTTTTTCACCTGGATATCAGCCTGAGTTTTGGCTTTTCTTTCCGCATCCTCTTTATCTTTCTGCTGCCTGTCAGCCAAAGCAATAGAATCATTTTTTGCTTTCTCATCTGAAAGCGCTTTTTGTTTTTCGGCTTCCGCATGCTGCTTCGCCTCAGCTTCTGCTTTGGCTTTCGCAATGGCATCCTGTTTTATTTTTTCTGCATCGGCACGGGAAGTTGAATCCGCCACGGCTTTCTGCCGAACTTTTTCGGCAGCAGCCTGTGCCGACTGGATGGCATCCTGTTTTTGTTTTTCTGCTTTGGCTTGCGCAACAGAATCCAAAACAAATTTTTGTCTTACTTTCTGATCAGCATCGGCTTTCACCAGCGAATCTTTCTTCGCCTGCTCACGTGCCTTCGCGCTTGCTTTTTCTAAAGCATCCTGTTTCGCTTTGTCGGCCTGGGCCTGCGACGTAGAATCAGCAATAAATTTCTGTCGTGCTTTTTGTTCGGCGTCGGCTCGCGATAATGAATCCTTCCTCGCCTGTTCGCGTGCTTTTACATTGGCTTCCGCCTGCGATTTTGTTAATGCATCTTGTTTCGCTTTATCAGCGTCAGCTTTTGAAGTTGAATCAGCGACAAATTTCTGTCGTACTTTTTGCTCGGCATCAGCTCTTGACAACGAATCTTTCCTTGCCTGCTCGCGTGCTTTCGCGCTGGCTTCTGCCTGTGTTTTTGTCAGAGCATCCCGCTTCGCTTTATCTGCTTCAGCTTTAACCGTTGAGTCGGCGACAAATTTTTGTTTTGCTTTTTGTTCGGCATCGGCTCTTGACAGCGAATCTTTCCTCGCCTGCTCGCGTGCCTTTGCATTGGCTTCCGCCTCCGATTTTGTTAATGCATCCTGTTTCGCTTTATCGGCATCAGCCTTAGCCGTTGAATCGGCTACAAATTTCTGCCGCACTTTTTGCTCGGCATCGGCTCTTGATAATGAATCTTTCTTCGCCTGCTCACGCGCCTTTGCATTGGCTTCCGCCTGCGATTTTGTTAATGCATCTTGTTTCGCTTTATCAGCGTCAGCTTTGGATGTTGAATCGGCAACAAATTTCTGTCGTGCTTTCAAAGCAATCTCTGCTTTGGCGATGGAATCTCTTCTTGCGGCATCTTTTATTTTTGCCAGCGCTTCCGATTCAGCTTTTGCCTTCACTGAAGTCAATGAATCCTTTCTTGCTTTTTCGAATTCAGCTTTCGACACCGAATCCCTTCTCGCTTTTTCTCTTGCCTCGGCAAACAACCTCGCCTTCTCATCATCAAGCAATTTCTTTTTATCCGCTTCCACTTTAGCAAGCGAATCTGTTTCCGCTTTTTTTCTTGCAAGCAGGTTCAACCGTTCTTTCTCTGCTTCCACACGGGCAATGGAATCTTTCTTTGCCTTTTCCCTGGCATCTATTTCAGCCATTGCTTTCGCGGCGGCGTTTGCACGGGTAATGGAATCCTGCCTGGCTTTTTCCTGTTGCTGCCGGATACGGTCCTGCTCTGCTTTGGCAGCAAGCATGGTGGCTTCCCTCGCTTTTACACGAGCCAGCGAATCACTCCATACGCGGTTCAACGAATCGAGTCGGGCTTTGTCACGCTGCCTTGCAATCGCATCGGCATCTTTCTTTGCCAGGTCCTGTTCCGCCTTGACATCTTTTGAATACGTGGCATCAAAATCAAAATCTTCGTAAGCGGGATTGTAAACAAACCGGGCGACAGCTTTGTTCACCGCAGTACTCTTGGATAAATCGCCTTTGTCTTCAAAAAGTTCGACGGCAAATTTCTGGCAGGGAAAAATCTGGTCGTTCTGATCTTCCGGAACGGCTGTGTTGTACTCGACAAATTTCGCGACAAGTCCGGATTTGGTAAAGTTGATTTTACAGTTCTTATTCAGGTTGAGTTTCACCGTGGCCGAGCCATTCGGTTTTGTGTAAATCGTTTCGATGAGTTTCCCGTTTTCATATACTTCCACCGCTACATTCTCCACCGGCCTGTTGTTGCTCGTAACGGAAACGGGAACTTCAGCCCGCCCAAGAAGTTGAGCTGATGCAGTCATCTTCATCATCACCATAAACAGGATGATGAACAATCGTATTGAATTTTTAGTGTGAATCATTTTTTCCATTCGCGCATTGATAACGAAAATGCCGGCTTTTTATTCTTGTTACAAATTTATTGAATAGTTCAACTTTTCAGAAGAAATCGAATGTCAAAGTCATATTATTTTCAACAACTTAATACAATACACCATTTAAGAAAGAAAGTTTCAGGAAGATTCAGCCGAATATCTCATTTGCCTCAGCCATGGCTTCAGAAAACGCAACCCGGTTGAGTTGTAAGGAAACATTCCTTTTTTCAAAAAAGCCAACCAGGTTTTCCGTGGCCATGTTACCGGTAAGCTGATCGGTAGCCATCGGGCATCCTCCGATTCCTTTCATGGCGGAATCGAATCGCCTGCATCCGCTGTCGTACGCCGCGGTAATTTTTTCTTCCCATGTCAGAGGATTTGAATGAAGATGAGCGCCGAATTCAATTCCCCTGCACTCTGGAATTAAATGAGAAAAAAGATGCTGAATGTTTTCAGGGGTCGAAACACCCACTGTATCCGACAAAGCCATGATCCTGACGCCAAGCTGGGAAAGCCGGTTCACCCATTTGATGACGATGTCGGCATTCCACGGTTCACCATACGGATTGCCGAAACCCATGGAAATATAAACGACGAGTTGCTTGTTTTTCAGAACACAGATTTTCTGAATGTCCTCAATCCGAACGAGTGATTCGCTGATCGTTGAGTTGGCATTGCGTTTTTGAAATTCTTCCGAAACAGAAAAAGGAAAACCCAGATAAGTAATTTCATCAAAGGCAGCTGCTTCTTCGGCTCCGCGCACATTGGCAATGATGGCCAGCAGCTTTGAAACCGATCCGCTCAACTGAAGTTTCGACAACACTTCTTTGGTATCGCTCAGCTGAGGAATGGCTTTCGGTGATACAAAACTTCCGAAATCAATGGTATCAAATCCCACTTTCAACAAGGCGTTGATGTAGGCTGTTTTTTTTTCGGTCGGGATGAAATCATGCAAACCCTGCATGGCATCCCTCGGACATTCGATGAGTTTTACTTGTTGCATGGATGCTGCAAAAGTAGCCAATTATTCATTTGGAATGGAAATACGAATCGCTACGAAATTACGAAAAGACTCCATCTTCAGATTCGTATTCATCAGGTAGTATCTCCCACATGACCGATAAATTAATTTTGTCTGTACTCGCGTGTAGCACGCCATCACACAAGCGGTGTATGGATGTTACACCCAGCGGAGCTGGATCACTCTTGTTTAAAAATATCTACCAAGTTCGCCACGTAATATATTCTCATTTCAATTGGATTACCATCACATTTTGCAGGAGAAAAATCTTTGAGTTTATCAATCGCTGTGATTATGTTTGATGTGACCTTTCTATGAGGACTACTGGTTACTTCCACATTTTCAATTTTTCCAATTTTGTTAACAACGAAAGAAAGAACCAATTGACCAGTTACAGAGCCTTCTTCAGTCTCACCTAAATTTCCCGGTTGCCTTGTGTTCTTAACTAAGTATTCTCCCAGATGCTTATTACCCAAAGAATATTTTGGCAATTCAATTAGACCTTTACAACTATCATTTACAGTTTCGTAGTAAAGAATTACCTGAGACCCGGCTTGAAAGGAATTTTTTGGAAGCACTACACCGTTTATGGTGAGGTCTTGGCCAAAAATATTTTGAGAAGTCAGAAAGACTATTAAAATTGTAAGTGCTTTCATAAAACTGGGAATAGTGATTTATTTATCCTCTTCACCAACCCCGGTCCTTCGTAAACAAAACCCGTGTAAACCTGGATGAGTGAAGCTCCTGCATCCAGTTTCTCTTTTGCATCTTCCGGTGAATGAATGCCGCCGGAGCCAATGATTACAAATTTTCCATTCGATTTTTTGTGAAGATACCGGATGATCTCCGTCGAACGTTTCGCCAATGGTTTACCGCTTAATCCTCCTGCTCCTATTTTTTCAATTTCAGATGGAGATGTTTTTAAACCGGATCTCGACAGTGTAGTGTTCGTTGCCACTACTCCATCCAATTTGGTCTCCAAAACAATTTCAATGATGTCATCAAGCTGCTCGTTCGTGAGATCAGGAGCGATCTTCAGCAAGATAGGTTTACGGAAAACTGCCGGCTGCCCACTGCCCACACCACCACTCATTTCCGCATTCACTTCCTGCAACCTGAATAATATTTTCTTCAACGGTTCCTTTTCCTGTAACTCGCGAAGACCGGGCGTATTGGGCGAACTGACGTTGACGACAAAATAATCCACCACTTCATACAACTCCCTGAAACATGTTTCATAATCGTCCACGGCATTTTCATTCGGCGTGAGTTTATTTTTTCCGATGTTGCCACCGATGATAACCGGTGATTTTCTTTTCTTTAACCGCTGCGCAATTTTTTTTACGCCGTCGTTGTTAAATCCCATGCGGTTGATCAGCGCTTCATCAGCAGGCAAACGAAACATCCTCGGCTTTTCATTGCCCGGCTGCGCCAGCGGAGTCACCGTGCCGATTTCAATGAACCCGAAACCAAGACACGATAATTCATCAAAGAGTTCTGCATTCTTATCAAAGCCTGCTGCAAGCCCGACGGGATTAGAAAAATCAATTCCCATCACTGTTCTTTTTAATTTCTGATTTTCGATCGTGTGGAACTTTCTCACAAACCACCAGAGTGTGGGTACTTTAAAAAACAGCCAGATGATTCCAAAAACAATGTGATGAATTGCTTCAGGTGGAAACAAAAAAAAGACCGGCTTCAGAATTCGTTTATACATAACCTTGAGAGGTCAAATATAAACACAGAAACCGGTCTAACCCAAAACATATTTATGCACGGAAACACAAGGAACATCATGCACAGGAAATTTTAAAGAGATTTCCAGCTCCATGCAGTGCTGTTAATTCGTGCCGATCATGAGGTCAATGGTTTTCTTTTGTAGGAACGATGAATGATGACAGGGAAAATCAACAGCGTAAGAATGGTCGCACTGATCAGTCCGCCGACAATGACGATGGCCAGCGGCTTCTGAGTCTCAGATCCTATCCCGGTTGATATTGCAGCAGGAAGCAACCCAAAGATGGCCATCAAAGCCGTCATCACCACCGGCCGCACACGGCTCACAGCGCCGGTTTTCAGGGCATCGTCGAGGTTCATCCGTTTCGCCAGGTTTTGCTTGAAGACTGAAATGATGATGACACCGTTCTGAATGCAGATACCAAACAAGGCAATGAAACCAATGCCGGCGGAAATGTTGAAGTTGGTTCCGGTGATGATTAGGGCAAGGATCCCTCCCACCAATGCAAACGGAACATTCAGCAGCACAAGGAGCACATCGCGTAGCTTCCTGAACAGGACAAGCAGAATGATGAGAATGATCACCAGGCTGATTGGTGCCACAATCGACAACCGGGTCATGGCCCGTATTTCACTTTCATATTCGCCGCTGAACTCAATCGTATATCCCTTCGGAAGCTGAATTTCTGTCTCCAGTTTTTTCTGCGCTTCCGATACGGTGCTTCCCAAATCACGCCCGCGCACAGCAAACTGAACCGCACTGAAACGTTTGTTGTTATCCCTGTAAATAAACGCCGGTCCGCTCTTCAATTCGATTTCTGAAATTTCTTTCAGCGGAATTTTGCTGCCGGAAAAAGTAGGAATCATCAGGTTCGAAATTTCCGTTTCAGATTTTCTGAAGGGATACGAATAACGAACGCGGATATCAAATTTCTTTTCACCTTCATACAACTGCGTTGCGGCCTTGCCTCCAATCGCCATTTCCACCACGGCATTGGCCTGCGCGGCAGTGATCCCGTAGAAGGCCATTTTTTTCCTGTCGAGATTAATACGCAGTTCAGGCTGGCCCAGATTTTTAACGATGCCCACATCGTCCATTCCCGGAACAGCTTTTAATTTCTGATCCACCTGTACCGATAGTTTCGAAATCGTATCGAGGTTGTCACCGAAAATTTTCACCGCCTGGTTCACGTTGATACCGGCCACGGCTTCATTCACGTTGTCGATGATCGGCTGCGAAAATGTCCAGATAGTTCCCACGTATTTTGATTCGAGACAATCCTGCATTTTTTTGATCAGCTCATCCTTTGTGAGACAGGATTTCCATTGTTCCTTCGGATACAGATCCACGAGGTTCTCCACGCTGAAAAATCCTTTTGGGTCGGAGCCGTCGTCAGGTCTTCCGACCTGCGAGATCACATCTTTCACTTCCGGGAATTTCAGCAACTCATACCTCATGCTGTCGGCCAGCAATTTTGCTTCCGTGAGTGAAATGCTCATCGGCGCATCGCCTTCCACCCAAAGCGAACCTTCGTCGAGGTGCGGGATGAATTCTGTTCCGAGAAACTTTGCTGAAACAAAGGTGCCGATGACAATGATGGCAGTAACTGTGACGCATAATTTTTTATTCCTCATCACCCAGCTGAAAAGCTTTTCATAATATTTAATCATTCCCAATACAAGTGGGTTATGCTTTTCAACTACATTTTTATGAAGGAGCGTACTGGCAAGCGCGGGTACAAATGTGAGCGTGAAAAGCAGCGCACCCAGCAGAGCAAAACCAAGAGTGAATGCCAATGGAGAAAATAATTTTCCTTCCACTTTTTCGAAGGAAAAAATCGGGATGAGTGCTGTGATGATGATGAGCTTGGAGAAAAAGATCGCCTTGCCCATGTCCACACCGGTTTTCCTGATGAGTCCCAGCTTGGCGACCTTGTTGAATTTTTCCATACCGATTTCAGCGGCATAATAACCCAGGGCGACAAACACTCCTTCCACCATCACCACGGCTCCGTCGATGAGGATACCGAAATCGATGGCACCGATGGAAATCAGGTTGGCAAACATGCCTTTGACATAAAGCATGATGAAAGCAAACAACAATGACAATGGAATGATCAGTGAAACAATGAGGGTTGCACGCCAGTCGCGCATGAAAAGAAAAACC